>JAFYTT010000097.1 GCA_017558715.1 Clostridia bacterium
CATCCGCATGAAGATCACATCGGCGGTGCGGACGCGGTGCTGGAAGCGTGTTCCGTCGACTGCGTGATCATGCCCGAGGCGGTGTCATCCTCCGTGACCTATGAGGTCATGCTTGACGCAATTGCCGCGGAGGGATGTGCGGTACAGTATGCCACGCCCGGCAACTCCTATCCGCTCGGTGACGGTTCCTTCACGATTCTCGGCGCGCATCCGGCGGAGGAAAACCTCAACGACGCGAGCATCATTCTGTCCTTTGTCTTTGGCAATACTTCGTTTCTGTTCACCGGCGATGCGGAGGTCACAGCGGAGAACGCTGTTCTGCTCCGAGACCCTGCCGCGTGCGATGCCGATGTGCTGAAAGTCGGGCATCACGGCTCGTCCACGTCGTCCTCGGCTTTGTATTTAGCGGCAGTATCGCCCGATATCGCCGTCATCAGCTGCGGTTCGCTCAACGAATACGGGCATCCGCACAGCGAAACGGTGAAGCGGCTTTCCGTGTTTACCGACCATATTTTCCGCACCGATGAAGTCGGTTCTGTGCGGGTATATTCGGATGGGGAGCGGCTTTGGGTGCAGAGTGAGCGATAATGAGAAATTAGAAATTAGAAATTAGAAATTTTTACAAAAAAAGAAGAAATACCCGACAGGCGGAACACGCCGTATTGTCAGGTATTTCTTCTTTCTTTTTTTCTTTATTTTTGTTCATTAGTACCGATTGATCGGTATTTCTCCGTCGTCCTCGCCTTTTTCGATTGATTTGATCTCCATGTCGTAGCTGTAGGTGTCGTTGACACGGACGGTGACGGTATCGCCGACGCGGTGACCCATCAGGGCGCGGCCGATCGGGGATTCCTTGGAGATGATTCCGGCAAGAGCGTTGACGCGGACGGTGGTAACGATCTTGAACGTCTGCTCCTCCTCGTCCTCGGGAATATAGACAGTGACAAGGTCGAACAAACCGACGGTATCGTCGTCCCCGCTCTTCTCGACCACAATCGCCGTATCGATCATCTGGTGTAAATAGCGGATACGGCTTTCGTTGCGGTTTTTCTCCTGCTTTGCGGCTTTGTATTCATAATTTTCGCTGAGGTCGCCGTATTCACGGGTACGCTTGACCTCTGCGAGCAGCTGGGGACGTAGCACCTTGGTACGGTGTTCGATTTCGTCCTTCATTTTTTGGATATCACCGGGGGTTAATTCGTCGTGCATGAGGAGCTCCTATCAACATTTATCAACTGTTCTGAATGTCATCCGATTGGAAAAACGGCGGGAGCAAGCCCCCGCCCTACGCGCTCTTTGAGAATAACGCGCATAATCCGTTTCTTATTTTGCCGGAACCGTCACGCCTCTTGCGGAGAGGATGCTCTTTGCGGCTTCGATCTTGACGCACAGCGCAAACAGGCGCGCGGCAATTTCAAGGTCGTTGAGCGGCGGGTAAGACGGTGCGATGCGGATATTGGTGTCATTGGGGTCGATGCCGTGCGGATAGGTTGCGCCTGCCGCGGTCATGACGACACCTGCCTTCTTGCAGCGGGCGACAATCGCCTTTGCGCATCCGGGCAGCGAATCAAAGGAAATGAAGTAGCCGCCGCGGGGATTCGTCCAAGAACCGATACCGAGTCCGCCCAGTTCTTCTTCGAGAATCCGCTCGACCAGCTCAAACTTCGGGCGCAGAATGTCGGCATGGCGGCGCATGTGCTCGACCATACCGTGGATATCGCCGAAATAGCGGACGTGACGCAGCTGGTTGACCTTATCGTGACCGATGGTCTGCATGGACAGCTGGTGGCGGATATCTTCCAGATTGTTATGGGATGCCGCAAGTGCCGAGATACCCGAGCCTGGGATACTGATCTTGGAGGTGGACGCGAACTTATAAACGAGGTCGGGATTGCCCGCGCGCTTACATTCGGCGAGGATTTCAATCAGGTGATCCTGATCGTCGTCATAGAGGTGATGAATCGTATAGGCATTGTCCCAGTAAATGCGGAAGTCCTTTGCCGCAGGCTCCAGACGTGCAAAGCGGCGCACGGTCAGATCAGAGTAGGAATAGCCCTGCGGATTGGAATACTTCGGCACGCACCAGATACCTTTCACTGATGCATCCTCAGCCACCAGACGCTCTACCATATCCATATCCGGTCCCTGCGGTGTCATCGGAACCGTGATCATCTCGATTCCAAAATGCTTTGTAATGGCAAA
>JAFYTT010000098.1 GCA_017558715.1 Clostridia bacterium
TGTTGCATAATTGCCACGCTTCTTTGCATAGTTGTTCAATCGCAGTTTGCTTCTGTGATATATCAACGCCAAGTAAAAAATCAGTTGTTACTTCAAATAGATTGGCAAGAATCGGAAGCTGTGAAATATCCGGCGCGGTCTTATTACACTCCCATTGCGAAACCGCATTGGCGGTAATGCCGAGGTATTCCGCAAGCTGTTCCTGTGTCATATCCCGTTCGCGGCGCAGTTTTTTGATTGTTGATCCGATAGACATTGTGTCTGCCTCCTCAAAAATATTCAAAAGCACTTTTGTGATTCTATTATACCATAATTTCTGATGGTTGCAACATAGCAGATTTATATTCTGACGGAAGTGATGCTTTATTTTTTACAGAAACCGTGTTGCGTTCAAATGTCATGACTATACAGTGGGACAGTCGAGGACGCCTGTCCCTACATGTTTTTGTCGTGGCTTATACCATATTGACTGTAGTTTACGAGTTTCCGATGATCGGTTTATGATACCAATTTCATCAAATCTCTTGCCATTTTGTGTCTGCTGTGATATAATGAACCCATAAAAAGCAAATGTGCGGAGGTATCACCATGTATATCAAGGATCAACATAAAATCTGGCTCGCAACGGGGCAGAATCCCATTTATCTCGAACCGTCCATGGCAAACCGCCACGGTCTGATTGCCGGTGCGACGGGTACCGGTAAAACGGTCACGCTGAAGGTATTGGCAGAATCGTTTTCCGATATGGGCGTGCCGTGTTTTGTCGCCGACATCAAGGGCGACCTTTCCGGCATGTGCGAGCCTGGCACGGAAAACAAGCACATCCGCCGTTCCATCGATTCGATGGGACTTGACAAATTCGGCTATGACTACTGCTCCTATCCCGTGCAGTTCTGGGATGTCTTCGGCAAGCAGGGTCTTCCTGTCCGCACGACGGTGTCCGAAATGGGACCGGCACTGCTGGCAAGACTGCTCGGACTGAACGACACGCAGGAGGGAATTTTACGTATTGTGTTCCGCATTGCCGACGAAAAGAATCTTCTGCTGATCGATATGAAGGACCTGCGCAGTATGGTGCAGTATGTCGGCGATAATGCAAAGGAATTCAAACTGACCTACGGCAACATTGCGCCGCAGTCGGTCGGTGCGATTCAGCGTGCGCTTCTGGCACTCGAGGATGAAGGCGGCAATGTCTTCTTCGGGGAACCGTCGTTGGAGCTGTCGGACTGGATTGAGTGGGACGAGAACGGGCGCGGCTATATGAATATTCTTGAATGTCAGGAGCTGTTCCAGCATCCGATGCTGTACGGCACGTTCTTACTCTGGATGCTGTCTGAGCTTTACGAAATGCTGCCGGAAGCAGGTGACCTTGATAAGCCCAAGCTGGCGTTCTTCTTTGACGAAGCACATTTGCTTTTCAAGGATGCGCCGAAGGCTCTCGTGGAAAAGGTGGAACAGGTCGTGCGTCTGATCCGCTCCAAGGGCGTTTCCGTCTGGTTCATTACGCAGAATCCGACCGATATTCCCGATTCCGTGCTCGGTCAGATCGGTAACCGTGTCCAGCATGCGCTCCGTGCCTACACCCCTGCCGATCAGAAGGCGGTTCGTGCGGCGGCACAGTCCTTCCGTGAAAATCCCGCATTTGATACGGCGGAAGCCATTCAGGCAGTCGGTACCGGTGAAGCACTGGTGTCGGTGCTTGATGCAGACGGTGTTCCCGGCGTTGTTGACCGTGCGTTTATTCTCCCGCCCAAGAGCTCGATGAAGGCGGTATCTGCGGACGTTCTGCAGTGTGTCATTGACGGCAGTCTTGTTCAGTCGAAGTATGAGCGTACTGTCGATCGCGAATCGGCGTATGAGGTTCTGACGGAAGCTGCCGAGGAAGCCGCGGAAGAAGCAGCGCGCGAACAGGAAGAAGCGGAAAAGCAGAAAGAAAAAGAGAAAAAGGAAAAAGAAAAGGCAAAGAAAAAAACCTCGTCAAGAAAGAAAACCTCTCTGATCAGCAAAGCCGCTTCATCGACGGCGAATACCATCGGACGCGAGATCGGAAAAAAGATCGTCCGCGGGTTGTTTGATACGTTTTTGAAGTAA
>JAFYTT010000099.1 GCA_017558715.1 Clostridia bacterium
GAAATCCGGCAAAAAGAAGGATACCGTGCCCGTATCGCAGGCAGAACGTGATGCGCTCATCACCGAGCTGACCGCCGAAATGAAGCTCGCCGCCAAGAATCTCGAATTCGAGCGCGCGGCATATCTGCGTGACCGTATCAATGAGATCAAGATGGCATCCGCCACATCAAAATAAGGAGAAACACATTGGCATCACAATATCTCACCGTCAAAGGTGTCCGCGTCAATAACTTAAAAAACATCGATCTGACCATCCCGCGCGACAAGCTCGTCATCTTCACGGGCATGTCGGGATCGGGCAAATCGTCCCTTGCGTTTGACACAATCTACGCCGAGGGTCATCGCCGCTTTGTCGAATCGCTGTCCTCTTATGCAAGAATGTTCTTAGGGCAGCTTGATAAGCCCGAGCTTGACTCGATTGAGGGTCTGTCCCCCGCCATTTCCATCGACCAGAAAACCACATCGAAAAACCCGCGTTCCACCGTCGGTACCGTCACGGAAATTTACGACTACCTGCGACTGCTGTATGCGCGTGTCGGTATTCCGCACTGTCCTGTCTGCGGCAAGGAGATCCGCCAGCAGACCGTTGACCAGATTCTTGACAAAATCTGCGAATTGCCCGCACGGACAAAGTTCATCGTGCTTGCCCCCATCGTCCGCGGCAAAAAGGGTATGCATGAAAAGGTCTTTGAGGATGCAAAGAAGGCAGGTTACGTCCGCGTCCGCGTCGACGGATCGATGTATGAACTGTCCGAGGAAATTTCGCTTGATAAAAACAAAAAGCACACCGTCGAGATCGTCGTTGACCGTCTGATCATGAAGGATGATATCCGCTCCCGTCTGTCCGACTCCGTGGAAGCGGCACTGCATCTGACCGACGGCAATCTGCTCATTTCCCTGCCCGAGCCGCCCGACGGATATGAGGAAGAGTTGTCTTTCTCGCAAAGCTACGCCTGCGAGGAGCATAATTTCTCCATCGGCGAGCTGGCTCCGCGCATGTTCTCGTTCAACAATCCGATGGGCGCGTGCGAGCACTGTTCCGGCATCGGCGAAATGCGCGTCATCAATCCTGACAAGGTCATCCCCGACCGCGATCTGTCTCTCGCTGACGGTGCAATCAATGTCAATGGCTTTAAGTCGCTGGAGGACAGCACCTGGTCGCGCCCGATTTTCGATGCGGTCGGTGCTAAATACGGTTTCACCTTGAAAACACCGATCAAGGACTACTCGGAATCGGCGCTCAATGCCCTGCTCTGGGGTACGGGTGCGGAAACCTATGACATCACACGTTCCTTTGACACCCGTGTTCAGCGCAAGGACATGAAGTGGGAAGGCGTGATCGCCAAGGTCACTGAGCGCATGAACTGGGAAAAATCCGACTATTACGATCAGTTTGTCGACGACACGCCATGTCCGAAATGTAAGGGCAAGCGTCTGAATCCCGCGGTACTTGCAGTTACCGTCGGCGGCAAAAACATCGACGATTTCTGCTGTCAGTCCGTCTCCGAAGCGCTTTCCTTTGTCAACAATCTGCATCTGACCGAAACAGAATCGCAGATTGCCGCGGAAATTCTCAAGGAAATCCGTGCAAGACTCGGCTTTCTTGTCAATGTCGGTCTTGATTATCTGACCCTTTCGCGCCGTGCGGGAACGCTGTCCGGCGGCGAGGCACAGCGCATCCGACTGGCAACCCAGATCGGCTCCTCGCTGATGGGTGTCCTCTATATCCTCGATGAACCGTCGATCGGTCTGCACCAGCGCGACAATCACAAGCTGATTGAAACGCTGCAGAATCTGCGCGACGTCGGCAACTCGGTCATCGTTGTCGAGCATGATGAGGAAACAATGCTGTCCTCGGACTACATCGTCGACATCGGTCCCGGTGCGGGTATCCACGGCGGTCAGATCGTCGCGGTCGGTACACCCGAGGAGATCATGGCAAATACCGCATCGATCACAGGTGACTACCTCTCCGGCAGAAAACGCATTGCCGTTCCCGAGGTGCGCCGTGCAGGCAACGGAAAGTTCCTGCGCGTTGTCGGTGCCAAAGAAAACAACCTCAAAAACGTGACCGTCGACTTCCCGCTCGGACTGTTTCTGTGCGTGACGGGCGTATCGGGTTCCGGCAAATCGTCGCTGGTCAATGCGATTCTCCACCGTGCGTTGGCAAAAGAACTGAACGGTGCTGTCACCTATCCCGGAAAGCATACCCGCATTGAAGGCATCGATGCGCTCGACAAGGTCATTTCCATCGACCAGAGCCCCATCGGACGCACGCCGCGCTCCAATCCCGCAACGTATACGGGATTGTTCACCGAAATCCGCAATCTGTTTGCGCAGACGGTCGAAGCAAAGAAACGCGCGTATTCCGCAGGCCGTTTCTCGTTCAACATCAAGGGCGGACGGTGTGAAGCATGTGAGGGTGACGGTGTGAAATGCATCGAAATGCACTTCCTCCCCGACGTTTACGTTACCTGTGATGTCTGCAAGGGCAAACGCTACAACCGCGATACACTCGCCTGCACCTACAAGGGCAAAAGCATTTCCGATGTTCTTGACATGTCGGTCGAGGAAGGACTGTCGTTCTTTGCCAACATCCCGCGCATTGCAAACAAATTGCAGACACTGTACGATGTCGGTCTTGGCTATATCAAAATCGGACAGTCGTCGACCACACTGTCGGGTGGTGAAGCACAGCGCGTCAAGCTGGCAACCGAGCTTTCCCGCCGCGCAACGGGTCGGACCGTCTATATTCTCGACGAGCCGACAACCGGTCTTCATGCTGCCGATGTTGCCAAGTTGATCGATGTGCTCCAAAGACTCGTCGACACCGGCAATTCGGTCATCGTCATTGAACACAACCTCGACATGATCAAAACAGCCGACCACATCATTGACCTCGGTCCCGAGGGCGGTGACGGCGGCGGTACGATTGTGGGCGTTGGTACACCCGAGGAAATTGCTGCGAATCCCAACTCGTATACAGGTCAGTATCTGCGTATGATGCTGGAACGCGATGCAAAGCTGAAGTCCTTACAGAATGAATCCTGATCCCTTTTCCAAAGGAGGATATGTCCCATGAAACGTCTTCTTATCTCGTTTTCCCTATGTATTGTTTTGGTATGCAGCACGGTTTCCTGCGGTACCATTCCGACAGGTATAAGCCCTGTCACCGACGATGCTGTGACAACCGCAGAATCGGTCACCGATCCCGCAGTTCCTTCCTTTGATGCCGATGCGGCATATGCGGATATTTTGTCGGAATGTTACCAACTTCTGACCGCACCCGCAGGCAACACGGAATACCCTGACGCGCTGTTCGGCATCTATGAGACGGCAATGATGCTCGGCGTCAAGGCGGCGGACACCATCGGTTATGTCTTCCGTGATCTCAACGAAGACGCAATTCCCGAACTGCTCATCGGTGCTTTTGACAAATCAGACGACGCCTACACAAAGAACGAAATTTACGCGGCGTACACCTATGACGGACAGAAACCCGTTCTTCTGTTTGCCGGCTGGGCACGCAATGCCTATGCGCTGACGGAAGACAACACGTTCTATCATCACGGTTCCGGCGGTGCGGCATATGCCATCTTCGGCGAATATGCGGTATCGGAAACGGGTGATTTTCTCTGTCAAAATGCGTACTTCACCTATCCCAAGGAACCCGATATGACTGAAATCGGATTCTATCGCAACACCAGCGGTATCATGGATCCCGCACAAGCAGAAGAATGGGCTGTCAGCGCCGATGAATTCTGGGCAGTCGACGAAGCACTTGCCGCAAAGACAATGGCGCTGTCCGCAGTCCCGTTTTCCGCTTATGCCGCATCGGATGCCAATCCCGCATAACAACCGTATCTTTCATAACCGTCCTGCCGAAAAAGCCGGGCGGTTATTTTCTGCAAAGATTTACAAAATATCCCTTGATTTGTGTTTTTTTATATGATATACTGGTGCAAAATGAAGTTTCCGTCTTTGTATCAACAAGGAGTACCCCATGACCAAATCCCACCTTCCCCGTCTGACCGCTTTTTTGCTGTCGCTTCTGCTTATGCTGACTGCCGTGATGACACCGTTGTCGGCTGACGATACCGCCGCACCGGTCTTTGCCGACGTCAAGGAATCCGACTGGTTCTATTCGGGCGTTTACGGTATTGTGAAAACAGGACTGATGATCGGCACCTCCGATACGACCTTTTCCCCGACCGCATACATCACAACCGCGGAATGTATCACGCTGCTTGCCCGTGTCCATGCGCATCTGACCGACAGCACCGCGGTTCTTGCCGGTGCGCCGGATACCAATCCGTGGTATCAGAAGTACATCAATTACTGCAGCGCGCACAGTCTGCTCGGTGCCGATATTCAGATGATGATCACCGACTTTATTTCGATGCCGATGTCCCGCGCACAGCTTCTCGGACTGTTTTCCGCACTGCCTGACAAGGTCTGGACAGAAATCAACACCGTGGACGCAGGCGCAATTCCCGATGTCCCCGTCGGTGCGGCATATGAGAGCGCGATCTACCGCGCATATCGATGCGGCATCACCGTCGGCATTGACGCAAACGGCACGTTCAATCCCGATCAGCCGATTTCCCGCGCCGAGGTTGCCGCACTCATCACCCGCATTGTCGATCCGACTGTTCGCCAGTCCGTCACGCTGACCACACCGAAAATCAAGCTGTACGCCGCAGACGGTACCACCGTCGCTGTCACACGCGAGGAAAAGGACGCTTATATCGCGCTCGGCTGGCGTGATACCGCATATCCTGCCAAGTTTGATGCGGAATATGTGCTCAACGAAATGCCGCTGACCCCGACAAAGACAGGTTACACGACGCTTGACAACATGATCGATGCGCTGTTTGCAAAGATTCTGACCGACGACATGACGACTTACGAAAAGGTGTCCGCCGTTTACGACTATCTTGTCAGAACGTCGACCTACGGACGCTCCCCTGTTTCGGGCAAATACCGTCCGATCTACAAAAAGAGCCCCTACGCCGATCCCGCACCGGGGCTGAAAACGCCGCTTCGTTCCAAGCTCTCCGGCTATTCCGGCTACGATTACTTCTATATCGCGCTCAACGACCATGAACTGGAATCGTACGCGATCATGTACGCCTCCGAAATGCTCGACGGCAAAACCGGCTGGTGCGACCATTATTCCTCCGCATTTGCCGTCATGATGCGCAGAATCGGACTTCCGGCTATCCCCTTATACGTCGATTCGCTTGCAGGAAACACCTATGCGCCGCATATGACCTCCATGATGACCGTCGGCGGTGTGGACTGCTATTTTGACCCGCAGATTGAAGCCGTGCTTGTCGGCAAAACCGGCAAAAACGAGCACAAACGCTTCTGTCGTCCGATGGCAGAAATGTCCGCGGAATATCACGTTATGGGCGATGACATTGCCATCAACAAGGCTCTGTTCGGCACGTTTGTGTATGATGCCGAGAAGATGGAGAAGATTTTGAAGGATGAAGGGAATTAACAACATGAAAGCCAATCATCCTCTTGCTGATTACCCCGAAATCCGCCGCAAAATCGCGCTTCGATCTATGCGGATTCTCCTGCTTTCTGCACTTTGGATTGGTGTTGTCACATTCGTTGAGTTTCGGTTTCTGTACAATTATTTTGTCACACACAGCGTCCCGTCGATTGCGGCTATTGTCATTTGGCTTGTACTTTATCTGATCGGTGTCTGGAAAATCGGATTCTTCCCGTGGCTGTTTGATCTTCCGTGGGAAGGCACGTTGATCCGGGTGAAATATCACAGTCCCGGTGCGCTCCCCACGTCTACCGCAAATGATGAAACCAACGAAATTCTGACAATCCGAACGGTAGGTGGCAGAACTTTTCGCCGCTGTATTCCCCGCAATCCACAGCTTGATGCGGTCATCTACAAAGAAGGCGATCTCGTCCACTATTTCCGCGGAACAAAATATCCGATGATTCTGAAACGCGATGGCGCACCTGCACCGCGAATCTGTGTCTTCTGCTCCGATGTCCAGCCATATCCCGATCGTACCCAATGCGATCATTGCAGAATGCCTGTCATTGACAACCGCAAAAACCATCCATAACAAAACACCGCATGGAACGTATCACGCGCTCCATGCGGTTCTCTTATCATCTGTAATTACGGATTCAGCGCCACAGCATACAGCCACTGACACTTGACATCCTCGGGGTTGATCGGTGCAAAGCACAGCTCTGCCTTGCCGCCGTTGTCGCGCACGGTAATCGGTGCGTCGGGACAGGACAGCAGCTTTGCCGTCAGGGTCGGCGTATACGGAACCTCACCCAGCGTGACACAGCCAAACGGGAAGCGTGTCAGAATGGCGTAAACCGTATCGCCCTTCTTTGTGTAGAAAATATCCTTCTGTACATGCTTTGTGTATATTTCCGTGCCGTAAATGGCATCGCCGTTGACCGACAGCCAGTCGCCCATCTGCAGAAGCCGTTCTTCCATAATGACGGGAATCGTACCGTCTGCATTCGGACCGATATTGAGCAGGAAATTGCCGCCCTTGGAAACCAGCTCACAAAGCGTTATAAGAAGCTCCTTTGCACTCATGTAGTCCTCGGTCGTCTCGATGCGGTTGACACCAAACGATTTGCCGATACCGCGGCATTCCTCAAACGGTCGGTCAAGCACGACATCCTCAATGCGCCGTCCGCCCTCAATTTCCCCGTACTCGGTCGTGAAATTGCCGCCGAGCCGACCGCGCGTGCCTTTGCCCCAACGGTCATTGGGAAC
>JAFYTT010000100.1 GCA_017558715.1 Clostridia bacterium
AAGAAGATCTACGTTCTGAAGTACAAGTCCAAGAAGAACGAAAAGAAGAAGATCGGTCACAGACAGCCTTACACCAAGATCCAGATCGAAAAGATCGAAGGTTAAGACTTCATGACCAAAATCGTATTTTATAAGCAGAACGGCGCGTTTTACGGCTTCCGTGAAACGGGACATGCGGGCTTTGCAAGCGCAGGACACGATGTTCTGTGTGCGGCACTGTCGGCGATGACAATGCTTGTCATCAATACGCTTGAGGTCGCATATGCGGCGGATGTGGATTATAAGATTGATGAAAAGACGACCGATATTACAGTCAGATGTAAGGCGGCGCTCGGTGTCAATCCCGATGAAAAGCAGCAGTATGCAGCGCATGGTCTGATCTACGGCTATTATTTACAGTTAAATGATATGCTCGAGGATTATTACGACTATCTGGATGTCGACGTCGAAGAGCGTGCTTATCACTAATACGAAATTGTCTGTATCTGTCAAATCTGTTTTGTTAACATCAAAAATTACATGTGGAGGTAATAGCCATGTTAAAGCTGAGCTTACAGTTCTTTGCTCATAAGAAAGGTGTCGGTTCTACCAAGAACGGCCGTGACTCCAATGCGCAGAGACTTGGTGTCAAGAAGGCTGACGGTCAGTCTGTTGTCGCAGGCAACATCATCGTCAGACAGAGAGGTACCAACGTTCATCCCGGTGCAGGTGTCGGTATCGGTAAGGATGACACCCTGTTCGCACTGATCGACGGTGTTGTCAAGTTCGACCGCATCGCAGGCAACAAGAAGCGCGTCAGCGTTTTCGCAGCAGAATAATCTGCGGACTGCCAAATTGTTTCAACAAAAGAAAACCGATGTGTCTTTGTACGGATGCATCGGTTTTTTCTCATTGTCGGGAAATTTCAGCTATAGTCAAAGAATCCCTTGACGGATTGTTGTGAATGTGTTATACTGATGAAAATACCAAATGGGAGTGAAAAGATTGAACTATACAGACATCAACGCCAAAACATGGGATCAGTGGTCGGAGGAAGGCATGACATGGACGCGCCCGATCACACATGACGAATATGAAGCGGCGACAGAGGAAAATTATATCGTCTATCTGACACCGTGTGTGGCGGTTCCGCACGACTGGTTCGGTTCGCTGCGCGGCAAAAAGTTATTGGGTCTGGCATCCGGCGGAGGACAGCAGATGCCGGTCTTTGCAAAGCTGGGTGCGGACTGTACGCTGCTTGACTATTCCGAGCGGCAGCTGAACTCTGACCGCATGGTGGCAGAGCGGGAAGGGTATGACATTGAGATCATCCGCGGCGATATGACAAAGCGTCTGCCGTTTGAGGATAACACGTTTGATATCATCTTCCATCCGGTATCCAACTGTTATATCGAAGATGTTCAGCATGTGTGGAATGAGTGTTACCGAATCTTAAAGCCGGGCGGTGTTCTGCTTGCAGGAATGGACAACGGCATGAATTTCCTGTTTGCATCTGACGAGGAACCGCTTGTCGTCGTCAACCGTCTGCCGTACAATCCGCTGAAGATGCCGCGTGAGGAGTTTGAGAAGATCGCGGCAGAGGACGGTGTACAGTTCAGCCATACATTGGAGGAACAGATCGGCGGTCAGCTGAAAGCGGGATTCCTTCTGCGCGCGCTGTATGAGGACCGTGACAGGGTGGGATGCGGTGTGATTCGCGAATATGCGCCGCAGTATTATGCGACAAAGGCAGTAAAAGTATAAGTTCCGAAAATTCTTTTTGATGAAAAACCCTTGATTTTCAGGGGTTTTTCCTGTTTTCAAATAAAGTACACTAAAAAAGTGAAAAATATTTTCAAAACCTATTGACAAATCGAAGATTATGGTGTATAATATAACCGTACCAAGGGAAAGGACAAAAACAAGAGCCTGACCGGTACGGACAATGAAATAAAGAAAGGATGTGTCCACCGATGCGTTTAACACGCGAGGCGGATTATGCAATACGCATAATGTACACCTTGGCGGTAAACGATGAACTGACCGATGCGGCCTCCATTGCGGAATCCATCGCAGTTACCAGACGGTTTACCCTGAAAATCCTCGGCAAGCTTCTGGAAGCAGGTTTGGTTGCATCCAAGCTCGGCGCCGGCGGAGGCTATTACCTCGCAAGACCGTCCGACGATATCTCCATAGCAGAGATCATCGAAGCAATCGAAGGTCCGCTGCTCATCAGCTCCTGTCTTTGCGGCGGGTACTCCTGTGAGCGTGTGACCGAGTGCTCCAAATGTGTCTTCCACTGTATGTTCGAAACACTGAATGATGAACTGCGCAAAAAGCTTTCCTCCATCAGTATCGGCGAAGCGGCAGACATGACACCGCAGGACATGATCAACCGTGTCCGAGGAATCCAAGACAAAGAAATTCAAAATTCAAATCAAATTCAAATCAAAAATCAAACAGAAAACAAGGAGATTACTACTATGAAAAAGTTCGTTTGCAAAGTTTGCGGTTATATCCATGAAGGTGAAGCAGCTCCCGAAAAGTGCCCGCAGTGCAAGGCACCGGCAGCAAAGTTCGAAGAACAGAAGGGTGAAAAGACCTGGGCAGCAGAGCACACCGTCGGTGTTGCACAGGGTGTTCGCGAAGACATCATCGAAGACCTCCGTGCGAACTTCATGGGCGAATGCA
>JAFYTT010000101.1 GCA_017558715.1 Clostridia bacterium
ATTCTTGATTATCTGAAGGAGGAGGGGGTCCATGCGACGTTTTTTGTCGTCGGATCACAGGCAAGGAACAATCCTGAGTTATTGCTGCGTGAGGAGGCGGAAGGGCATGAGATCGGCAATCATACCGATACGCATCCGAGACTGTCCGGCAAACAGTTTCATGTCTGTGACCGATGCGGCGGTGTCATCACACATGACGGCAGTACCTGTCCCGCGGCATCGTCCGGAGTCGGCGGCTGTGTGTGCACGGCGCTGATTCGGGAAATCGAAGCGTGCGCCGACACGGTCTACGAGCTGTCAGAGCGGCAGACAAGCCTGTTCCGTCCGCCCGAGGGATATTGCACCGAGGAGATTTCGGCAGTGGCTTCCGCCATGGATTACCGCATCATTTTATGGAACATCGACACGCGCGACTGGGACAAAGCGACAGCAGATGAGATCGCGTCACAGGTTTTGGGGGATGTGCAGAGCGGCGATATCATTCTGTTTCACGACAGTGTTTCCCGCCGCGATCCGCAGACCTTACAGGCGCTGAAAATGATCATTCCGGCACTCAAGGCGCGCGGATTTCAGTTCGTGACGGTGTCGGAACTGATCGATACCGCATCCTGTTCAGCACAGTAAACATTCCAATAAAAAACGGCATTCTGCGAGGTTTTGTATACCTGCGGAGTGCCGTTTGATTTTGAATGAAAGATGGAAATCAGCGTTTGCGGCAGAGATAACGATCGAGCTTATCACGCATGTTGTCGGGCATTTCACGCGCAACAGGCGGGAATGCCGCATTTGCCATGCGGGCGGTGAACGCGGTGATGAAATCGATATCGGCGATCATGTGCGAGGTTTTCATCGACTTGACGGTATCGTAGCTGTTGTGGATGACAGCGGTATTGCCGGGAGCGCTTCTTGCAAAGGAAACGGCGGGAATACCCTTGTCGGAGAACGGTGTGGAGTCGGAGGAATAGACATCCTGATACGGTGCAACCTGGAATCCGACCTCGCGTCCCATGTAGGAGATGTACGAAACGAGCTTGTCCTCGGACGTACAGCAGGCGATGAAACGACCCATTGTACAGCCGATCATATCGATGTTGACGCACAGCTCGATCGCGCCGAGCTTGTCTTCATGGTTGGCACAGTACGCCTTGGAACCGAGCAGACCACGCTCCTCGGAGCCGCACCACAGAAAACGCAGAGAGCACAGCGGCTGATTTTCCGGCTTTGCAAAATACTCTGCCATGGAAAGCAGACAGATGGCGCCGGACATGTTGTCATACGCGCCCTGCGACAGAGAGGTGGAGTCATAGTGCGCCGTGACGATAATAACACGGTCGGACTTGCCGGGGATATCGAGCACGACGTTTTGGGAGTTGCCCTTGTATTCATCCTGGGAGAGGGTGATCTTTGCGGTCTTGACGTCGTTTTCGATCAGCGTGACAGCATCCTTTGCGTTGATGTTGACACCGGGAATCTTCTTGCCGTCGGCAGCACCGGCACAGACATAGGAACGAAGTTCACGCTGGTCGATGTCACGGTCTGCATACAGAACATTGCCGTCGTAGGTGATAAAGCCGATTGCACCGTTTTTCACGAGATCGTGGTACATCCAGTAGCCAAGATAGCCGTCGATGAGTACGATCTTGCCGCGGATCTCGGACAGCTGCATTTTGTCGCCGCCGGCAGTCAGATAGTACAGCGGTGCTTCGACCTCACCCGAGCCTGCGCACAGATAGCCCTTGCAGGGAATGGAACGTTCACTGCCATCCGCATCGGTGACGGTCAGCGTCGCTTCGTTGATGGTCGCCATGTCGACGACAAAAGGATCAAGACGTGCCTGCAGACCGAGTGCGGCACAGTGATCGGCGATGTACTGTGCGGCTGTGCGTTCCGCGTCAGAGCCGCCGGTGCGGATATAGGCGGTATCCGCAAAGATTTTTTCAATGACAGATGCATTCATACTTGGTTGTTTCCTTTCGTGTCACATCATTACAGCGAGAACAGGTATTTTGTGATCGCCTTGACGTATTCCGCTTTCGCATCGCGGACAGGCATCGGCAGACGGCGTTCACCGGGGATCTCATAGTTGAAGCAGTCATCATAGCCGATGGCGTTCAGACCGCGCATGACAGACGGCCAGTCGATCGTACCGCGTCCGTAGGGCATCAGATGCTGGTCACCCGAGGTGTCGTTGTCGGCGATGTGCAGTGCGTGCAGAAGCTTGCCTGCGCCGAGGATGAATTCTTCCTGCGTCATTTCCTTTTCATGAATGTGAAGGTGTCCCGTGTCAAGGCAGATGCCCAGCGCCGGAGAGTTCACGCGTTCAATGACATCGAGCAGATCGGAGAGGTGCGCGAAATGTCCGCCGAGGTTTTCCAGACAAATGCAAAGACCGAGTTCTTCCGCATAAGGTGCGAGCAGCTTCAGCTTTTCCGCATTTGCCACGATGACCTCTTCGTGTGTCGCATCCGCACCGAGCGAATGACCGTCGCAGTGCAGAACGGCATTTTTGACGCCGATCGCCGCAAACAGTTCAAACCAGTTCTTCAGAATGGCAACCGCATCGACTTCTTTGGAGCAGAGCCGGACTGCCAGCCACAGATGACCCTGCGGGAAGGTCAGATTGTGTTCCTTTGCATAAGCACCAAAGGCAGCACCGACTTCAGCGGGCGTACCTTCGCGCTGGAGCAGAACTGCAGCATGCTCATCGGACAGTTCACAGACGGTCAGTCCGCGGCGTTCCATTGCGAGTACCATGTCCTCGGGGGTAAGGTCCACGTCATAGCTGGACCAGATGCTGAAAATTTCGGGATTTTTCATATTGGTATGATCCTTTCCTGTTAGAATGTTGTCCGTTCTGTCCCGAAGCGGACTGTTTTTTCCATTATACGCCTTTTTTTGCGGTCTGTCAATGGGTGTAACGATACACATTTGAGAGGATGCCGGATTTTTTTCTGAAGGAATCTTGACAAAGCCATGCTTTTGCATTATAATGAAGAAAACAATACCGTGAGAAGGAGAGATTCCCGTGACCTATCAAGAAACCCTATCGTGGCTGCATTCAATGCCGCGTACCCATTCCGCACCGACACTGGAGCGTGTCCGCACCTTGCTTTCGATGGTCGTCAATCCACAGGATTCGCTGTCAGGGCGTTTTCTGCATGTGACCGGTACCAACGGCAAAGGCTCTGCATGCGCCTTTCTGTCCTCTGCGCTCCGTGCACAGGGATACCGCGTCGGACGGTTTATCTCGCCCTTCATCATGGAATTCCGCGAACGCATGGAAATTGACGGTGAACAGATTTCCGAGGCGGAGGTCTGCAGCATCGGTGAAGAACTTTGTGCGGTTGTGAATCGTTACACATCCGAGACGGGACAGACGCCGCTGGAGTTTGAGCTGGTGACCGTGATGGGACTTCTTTATTTTGCACGGCATACCTGCGATTTCGTTGTGCTGGAGGTCGGAATCGGCGGCACGTATGACCCGACGAATGTGGTTACACCGCTGCTGTCTGTCATTATGCGTGTGGATTACGATCACACCGAACTGCTCGGTGATACACTTACCGCAATCGCAGAACAGAAGGCGGGCATCATCAAGCCGGGAGCACCGTGTGTTCTGTATGCCGACAATGAGTCAGACGTGGTGGAGGTCATTCGCCGACGCTGTGCGGAAACGGGCTCTGCGCTTGTGATCCCCGACACCGATGCACTGAAACTCGGGGATGCACGTCCCGGTTTCCTCCATTTTTCTTATCGCAATTACGCATATACCCTGCGGCTTTCCGGCATCTATCAGGTGCGCAACGCATTGACAGCGATTGAAGCACTGCGTCTACTGCCGTCGCTCGGTTACGCAATGACTGAGGATGCCATTGAGAGGGGACTTGCCGCAGCACAGTTCCCGGCACGCTTTGAGGTTCTGTCTCAGAATCCGCCGATTTTGCTTGATGGCGCACACAATCGATCGGGCATGGATGCACTTGCCGAAAATATTGACTTTTATTATCCGGATCAACCGATTCTCTATCTGTGCGGAATGCTGCGCGATAAGAACCCAGAAGATGCGCTTGCGCCGATTCTGCGTGCAGAGACAACGCGGTTCTGTGCCTGTATAACGCCGCCGTCGCCCCGGGCAATGAAGGCAGAGGATTTGTGTGAGATTTTCCGTGCACGCGGTATTGCATCAGAACCGTATGCATCGATCGATGCTGCACTTGATGCGCTGAAGGAACTGCGCGGCGATGCGGAATCCGATCTCTTGCCGATTCTGTGCTTCGGTTCTCTGTATTCGGCAGGGGACATCCGTCGGGCTTGCGGGATTTACAACGAAACGGCAGAATGAATTGTGTAACGATACACAAAGGAGAAGCAATATGAAATGTATCCTTGCATTTGATAAATTCAAAGGGTCCTTAACCTCGGAGCAGGCATCTGCCTGTGCTGCCCGTGCAATTCGTGAGGTGTTTGAACGGATCCAAGACCCGGAAATCGTAATCCTTCCGACAGCAGATGGCGGTGAGGGAACCGTGGAAGCGTTTCTGTCGGCTTGTGGTGGGACGCGCGTTGAGTGTAACGTTACACCTCCGCAGGAAACACCGGATTCTGGATGTACGGTTCCCGCACAGTTTGCATTTTTGGAGGATGGACGCTGTGTCATGGAAATGGCGGGAGCATCGGGGCTGGCACTTGTCCCCGAGGACAGGCGAAACCCGATGCATACCTCAACATACGGAACGGGCGAGATGATCCGTGCGGCGCTGGAGCTTGGGATCAGTAAGATTTTGCTGGGACTTGGCGGTTCTGCAACCAATGACGGCGGATGCGGTATGGCGGCGGCGCTCGGTGCGAAGTTTTATGCATATGACGGCACACCGATTCTGTGTCCGACCGGCGCCGATCTGATTCGCATCGGTACCGTCGATCTTTCCGGTATGGACAAAAGACTGGAAGCCTGTGAGATCACGGCATGCTGTGATGTTGATAATCCTTTGTGCGGAGAACACGGTGCAGCTGTGGTCTACGGTCCGCAGAAAGGTGCGCGGGAGGAAGATATCCCGACACTGGATGCCGGGCTGTACAATCTCGCGGAGATTCTGTACCGTGATTATGATATCGATATCCGGACCATTCCCGGTGCCGGTGCGGCAGGCGGTATGGGCGGCGGTGTCATTGCCTTTCTCGGCGGAAAACTGCAGTCGGGCATCGATGCGGTGTTGGATGCAGCGGATATGGACCGTCATCTTGCGAATGCGGATCTTATTCTGACGGGTGAGGGCAGAGTGGATGGTCAGACGGTGCGCGGCAAGGTTGTTTCCGGGGTTCTGCGTCGGGCGGAGTCTGAACAGGTTCCCGTCTATGTCTTTGGCGGCGCTGTGGAACGGGAGGCTATGGCGCTGTATGAGCAGGGCGCATCCGCGATTTTCTCGATCTGTCCCGGACCTGTTGCGCTTGAGGATGCACTTTATCATGCGGAATCGTATCTGTTCGATGCGGTTTATGCGGCAATGAAGGTCTATTATGACGGATATTTTGCGATTGCGCAAAAGTTTTGCAAACCCGGTCTGCGTGAGAAGTTCGTAGCCGGTCTGCTGCAAATCAAAGATCGTCTGGCGAAGGAATTAGACGATTCCGAATAAATGTAAAACGTTACACATGAAATCATAAAGAAAACGGCGGAACCTTTGACGGAACCGTCGTTTTTTCTGTTATTCAGCACGGCAGCATGCTTCGGCAAGTTCGATGATCTCGGTGTTGCCGCTTTCGTTGTATGCTGTGATGATGATACCGTTATCATACGTCTTGACGGTATAGCCCTGTGCGACTGCAAGACCGTCTGCATTGTAAAGAACCATCTGGTCGATGTTGTACTGTGCATAACCGCCCTTGACCGCTTCAGCGATGGCACTGATGATGGCAGGATCGGTGCCTTCCTTGACGCGGATGACGGAGAAGAAAGCTGGATACTGATTGTTTGTCTGTGTGGACAGAACATAATCTTCAATCGCGTTGATCATTTCATCGGTATCAATGGCGTAATTGAACATCAGAACGAGGTCTGCGTCCATTTCATCGCTTGCGACGAAGGTTGCGCCGGAGAAGTCGGCACCGGCACGGACAGCATCGGAGATCTGGCGTGCGGTTTTGGTCAGTTTGGTTACGGGTGCTTCTTCCGTTTCCCCGCAGGCACAGAATGCGAGCATGCACATGGTCAGCG
Organism: Clostridia bacterium; assembly: GCA_017558715.1. Classification (GTDB taxonomy): domain Bacteria; phylum Bacillota; class Clostridia; order Oscillospirales; family CAG-272; genus RGIG3925. The sequence continues at coordinate 6,215 of JAFYTT010000101.1, forward strand.
CAAGAAGACATGCAATGGCTTTCATAATACGTTTCATGGTTGGATTCCTTTCGTTTCAGTATGGACTTGGTGAACCTATTATACAGGATTTTTACGCGTTTGTCTATAGGTTTGCAAAAATTTCAAGTGATTTTACGTTTCATTCTTGCAATCTTCCGACATATCAGGTATAATATAAGCAAATCAATCGCCAAAGGAGAGCAACGTGAACATACAGATTTTCGGCACAAGCAAGTGCTTTGATACCAAAAAGGCACAGCGCTATTTCAAAGAGCGCGGCATTAAGTTTCAGATGATCGATCTCAAGGAAAAAGGATTTTCCCGCGGGGAGTTGACCTCTGTTTTACAGGCAGTCGGCGGGCTGTCCGGTCTTCTTGATGAAAACAACAAAAATTACTGTGATGTCAAGTATCTGCTTCCCGATGCGATCATCGAAAAGCTGCTTGAAAATCCGTCCTACATCAAAACGCCGGTCGTACGGAACGGAAAATCGGCAACTGTCGGTTATCAGCCGGATGTATGGAAGACATGGAATTGACGGAACATGAAATCGGTGAGCCAAAGAAAGACTGCGGCAGAAGGACTTTCCCTGCGGAATGTTGCTTTGGATGATGTATCGGCTTTATGCCAAAATGCGTTTCCCACGCTGCCGCAGGAACAGGTCCTTGCCATGATTGCCGCATGGAACACAAAGCAGTTTCAGGGGCGATATTTTGAGATGTTTGCCGTTCTTGCAGAGGGAGAAATCGTAGGAACCATATCGCTTTATCAGCATACGGAGGATGTCATATCGATCGGTCCTGAAATTTTTGCGCCGTATCGCAGACACGGATACGGCACAGCGGCGATGCTGTGTGCATGTGAGATCGCAAAAAAGAAGGGATATCGGCTGGTTTCTCAACAGGTTCGCGTGAATAATACGGCAAGTATCGCGATGCATGCTTCCCTCGGCTTTGAAACGGATGGGGAGATCACGACCAACGATAAAGGCAATCAGATCGTCATTTATCAGAAAAATTTGGATTGAAAAAGCGCCCGTGCTGTGATCACCGCATGAGCGCTTGTTTTTGTATTTGAATTAAAGCAGATGCGACTGCAAAGAGCGTCCGAGCGGATTGCGATCAGACATTGAATCGTCGGAAACCTGCAGAAGATAGGCGATGGATTCCTCGGAATAGGACTTATCCTCATCCGTGATCTTTTCGCAGAGACGGAGAATCCGTGTGCCGCTGTCACGTTCCATGGAGGAGAGGGTATCGCGGAATTCACTGGAGGTTCTGTACAGCTTCTGTGCATCATCCGAGGGCAGAACATGGATAACGGGAAGCTCCAGCGCGCGAAGCTGTTCTTTCAGATTCTCACTGCCGCCGACGGCATAAACACCGCGGAAGACAGCGGAAATATAAGCAAGGGTATCTGCCTCGTCCGCAGCACGGTCATCTCCTTCGGGAATACAGATGAGTGCCAAATGTGTCGACTTCGTCGAATCGCTTGCGCGCAGGGCGATCTTGGCGCCAAGATACAGCGAGGAAAGCAACTGAGCGTCCGTATCCTCACAAAGAAGGACAATGGAGGACGGCAGAGGATTCTGTGCCTTTGCAGGTTCTGTCGGTGCCGCACCGCCGCGTCGTCTGACCAGCATACGCGCCGATTCATCGGGAACGTAATTCAGATCACGGATCGCAGATTCAATTTTTTCCTTGGATGCGGGGCTGACACCCTTGACACCGTTTAGATAACGGGAAACCAAGGTTGTGGATACGCCTGCCCGTTTGGCGACGTCGCCGATGGTTGCCATGACTCTGATGACCGTATACCGTATCTGAAGCCGACGGGCATTCAAAAATGCCGCTGAAATTCAGAGGGTAAATTCCTTTCTCCGTGTCCTGATTTGCATGAACATAGAGCAAAACCGACACGGGATTTGCTCTATATTATCATACCACATTTTGCGCATAATTTCAAGTGGTTTTTGCAAAAAAGGTGTATCGTAACACAAAATTTTTTTGCTTTTTTCAAATTTTCGGTATAAATTCGGAAAACGATTCACACTTGAACCTGTTTTGTATTGGATATCTCCTCAAAACGGCATGGATTGGCTGTGTCACGATTTACAGATGACGGCGAAATCGGTGGGACAGATACAGTGCCGCGGCGAACTTGCACAGATCAAACAAGACAAACGGAAGCACACATGCGGTGAGTGCGGCAATCAGAGAGGTTTTTGTCAGAATCAGAAACTGGACTGTTCCGCATGTATAACAGAGAAACAGTGACAGCAAACCTGCACAGATTGTTTTCGGAAGCGATATTTGCGGACGGCTGAACCACAGGGAAAGCGTCAGCGCGGCGGGCAGATAACCCCACAAAAATCCGCCGGTCAGACCAAGCAGGATTCCGACACCGCCCTGCATGGAAGAGAAGACGGGAAGTCCGATCGTGCCGAGCAGAAGATAGCCGAGTACTGCGGAAACGGCAAATTTGGGCGGCAGAAGCATCCCGCAGAGAAAGACACCGAGCAGTCCGAGTGTGACGGGAACTGCGCCGATCGGAACGGTAATCACAGACAGCACACATAAGAGTGCGCATAACAGTGCGGTACGGCACATCAGCCGCAGACGGTGATTTTGACGGGTCATGACAGGTGCACCGATGCCCGTGATGTCTGTGCGGCAGAGATACCGCCATCCTCGCACATGACAACCTCGCCCGAGGAAAGCACTGCTTGCAGTCCGTCTTCATATCGTACAATCAAGCCGAACCGGTCATCAATGCCGCAAACGGTCGCGGGAAATTCGTCTCCTCCGAGACTTCCGGCAGGACGTACCAGAACCTCCCGTCCGTCCAGTACGGAACGCTGACGGTAAACTGCAAGGACATCTGTCTTTTTACCGGGCTCCAGATAAGACACCAGACGGCACACGATGTCAGCACAGAGCTCGGACAGGACGACGTCGGTAACAATCGGATGGTCGGCAGGGAACAGCGTGCCTGCGACCCGAGACAAATCATCGGGAAATCCGTCCGTTGGCGGCAGAAGATTGATGCCGATGCCGATGACTGCCCACGACAGCGCGTCCATTGCGGGAGTCAGCGCGGCTTCCGCCAAAATCCCGCAGACTTTTTTGCCGTCAAGATACAGATCGTTGACCCACTTGATGCCGATTTTGTTATATGTCGGAAGTCCTGCACTCTGTCGGATGGCATCGGCTGATTCGGCACAGGCGGCGGCTGCGGCGGTCGTCAGACAAAGCGATTCTGCGGGCGGCAGTGTCGGTGCGAGCAGTACGCTCATATAAAGACCGGTGCCGTCCGGGGAATGGAACGATCGTCCAAGCCGTCCGCGTCCGCCGGTCTGCTTTCGTGCGAGCAGTACGGTGGGAGGGATCGGGCGACCGGCGGTGACCGCTGTTGCGGCGTATTCTTTCAATACGGTATTGGTAGATGTGACTTCATCTGCGGCACAGATGCAAAATGGTTCTGCGCGTGTTCCCGACAGACGAGATCTGATTTGGATGGCAAGCGGATGTGATTCGTAATGGCGCATGAAAACTGTCTCTTTCATAGATTTTATCAAACGTATTTTACACAATTTCCCGTCGGTTGTCAACACCGATTCTGTTAATTTTCCTCATTTTCGAAAAATAAGCGGAAAATTTGCAAAAAGGATTTGCAAAATGCGCAAAAATCTGTTATACTGTAGATAATCCAAAATCACGAAAGGAAACGATCATTATGAAAATCGGTTTTATTGATTATTATCTCGACGAATGGCATGCCAATAACTACCCCAAGTTTTTTGCGGACGCATCGAACGGTGAAATCACCATCGGTTCCGCATACGGTGAGATCGCATCTCCGATCACCGGTATGACAAGCGAGCAGTGGTGCGAAAAGTACGGCATCCGCCATGCTGCCTCCATCGAGCAGGTCATCGAAGAAAACGACTGTCTCGTCGTGCTCTCTCCCGACACACCCGAGCAGCATCCGCACCTGTGCCAGCTGCCGCTTTCTTCCGGCAAGCGCACGTACGTTGACAAGACCTTTGCAACCTCCAAGAAGATCGCAGAAGAGATTTTTGCGGTTGCCGAAGCGCACAACACGCCTTGCTTCTCCTCTTCTGCACTTCGCTTCTCCAATGAAGTCAAGTCCGCAGATAAGGAAGGTATTGATTTCATCGGTTCCCGCGGTCCGGGTGAGTTCTCCAACTACGCCATCCATCAGGTTGAACCGATCGTTACGCTGATGGGCGCAGATGTCCGCCGCGTCATGAGCATCGGTACGCCCGCAACGCCCGGTCTGCTCATCGACTACAAGGACGGCAGACGTGCGACGATGAACAACTGGGGCTGGGGTCACGGTGCGTTCAACTTCTGCATCAAGTACAATGACGGCAAGGTTGCCAACATCGCCGACTGCTCCGACTATTTTGCAAACTTCATCGTCGATCTCGTTGACTTCTTCCGTACCGGCGACGTCAAGGTCTCCCATGCAGAAACCATCGCGATCATGGGTATTCTCGAAAAGGGCAGACTGGCGCTCGACGATCCCGATCACTGGTACGATCTGTAATTCTTCGTTTTCTCAAAAAAGCAAGCACTGCGACTGGTTTTTCCATGCCGCAGTGCTTTTTTGTTGTGATTATCCGCGGTAACTTCCCGCATCCAGCCGCCGCAGAAGCTCCGACAGCGGCAGAATCAGCAGTCCCGCCGCAAGGTTTCCGCCGCAGTGCAGAATATCGAACGGCAGACCCGATGCAATCCATGCCAGTGTCTGTTCCAATGTAAATCCGAACATGACTGCCTGTGCCGGTGCATAAAGGATTCCGAACAGGATTCCATGCAGGGCGCAGAGTGCGGGGTAGACGACACATGCGATTTTCTTCGGCATCTTCTTCGGAAGAAGCATCACAGCGCCCCACAGAACGGTCCAGATGTACAGATACGGTATCCACCACATGTTGAATCCCGCGAACAGACCGTTCATAAAGACATAGATGTAGATCGGAATCAGCGCTTTTCTGCGGTAAACGATCGTGTAGACCATGGTCAGCATGCCGAGCAGATGGATGTTTGGCAGAACCTCCAGAATGATCTTGGAGCAGAACATCAATGTACCGAGCATGGCAAAGATGACCATCTCACGGATCTTTACCGACATGGTGTGCGGATCGCGCTTACTTGGTGCGGACAAGCTGGTATACCGTACCTTCGGTGATTTCTGTCTGGTCAACGCCGGTCATCGCGTATTCACCGCCGATGTTGAACGCCCAATAGGTCTGGTCGACATCGAAGTCGGCAATCATACCGTTGACGCTCTTGATGTAAAGACCGTAAGGACCTTCCTCACCTGCGAGCAGGTTGACACCCATCAGCGCCTCGCCGACGGTAGCCGCATCGGTCTTGACAGTGAAGACAACGGTTTTTTCCTCAGCCGTGACTTCCACGGTGATGGTCTTCGCACCCTCACCAAGCGTGGTGTTCTCGGTATAAAGTGCGGTTGCCCAGAGACCCTCGACGGTCTTTTTTTCGCCGCAGGAGACGATGCAGAAGAGCATGGTCAGGACAAGCGCGGCAGCAACGATGATTTTGGTTGTGTTTTTCATGTTTTTGTTCCTTTCAGAAATAAATGATTTACAAAAGGACAAAAGAAAAGTACCCTCCAGGGGTACTGTGAATCAGAAAAACCGCTTCTGCCATGCGGCGACCGACGAAAATACAAACACTTCCGGCGTGTCATAGATCACAGTCTCCCCATTTGCCCAAGAGACGTTTTCCGCGTCACAGACCGATCAGCATTCCGACTTGACGGAAGAAGCGAACTTCCGAGTTACGGTAATGGCTGTTGCCGCGGATTTGCACCGCGATTTCCTGATCCCCGATTCCGCGGCAGTTTATCTGCCCGACAAAACCGACAATGCACACTTGCTCTGTGCGCAATGATCTGTGTTTATTCTTTTGTTGGGATTATTATACCACGCTGTTTTGCGTTTTGCAAGAGGATTGTGGAATTTTGAGATAAAAATTCCGCCGCATACGGTTTTCCGTACACGGCGGCAGTCATTCATTTATGGAAAGAGGGGGTTTTCAATCAAACACAACCCTGAGCCTTCATTGCTTCTGCAACCTTGAGGAAGCCTGCAATGTTTGCGCCTGCGCACAGGTCATCGCCGAAGCCGTACTTCTGCGCTGCGTCAACGGATGCATTGAAGATGTTCTTCATGATATCCTTGAGCTTTGCATCGACTTCTTCTGCGGACCAGGAGTAACGCATGGAGTTCTGGGACATTTCCAGACCGGAGACGGAAACACCGCCTGCGTTGACGGCCTTGGACGGAGCAACGATGACACCGTTTGCCTTGAGGTAAGCGAGTGCTTCGTTGGTCGTGGGCATGTTGGAAACTTCAACGTAGTACTTAACGCCGTTCGCAACGATCTTTTCAGCGTCAGCCATACCGACTTCGTTCTGGGTAGCACACGGCATGAGGATGTCAGCCTTAACGCCCCACGGCTTTTCGCCCTTGAAGAACGGAACGCCGAACTTGTCAGCATAGTCTTCAACACGGTTGCGGTTGGAAGCGCGCATTTCGAGCATGTAGTCGATCTTTTCGTCGGTGTTGACACCTGCTTCGTCGAGGACGTAGCCGTCAGGACCGGAGATTGCGATAACCTTACCGCCCAGCTCGGTGATCTTCTTGACAGTACCCCAAGCGACGTTACCGAAGCCGGAAACGACAAAGGTCTTGCCTTCGATGGAATCCTTGAAGTAATCGAGCATGTTGCATGCATAGTAAACAGCGCCGAAACCGGTAGCTTCCGGACGGATGAGGGAGCCGCCGAACGGGATGCCCTTACCGGTCAGAACGCCGGTGAATTCGTTTGCGAGTCTCTTGTACTGACCGAAGAGGTAGCCGACTTCGCGTGCACCGACACCGATGTCACCTGCGGGAACGTCGGTATCTGCGCCGATGTGACGGAACAGCTCGGTCATGAAGGACTGGCAGAAACGCATGACTTCTGCGTCAGACTTGCCCTGCGGGTTGAAGTCGGAACCGCCCTTACCGCCGCCCATGGGCAGAGAGGTCAGGGAGTTCTTGAAGGTCTGCTCGAAGCCGAGGAACTTCATGATGGAAGCGTTGACGGAGGGATGGAAACGCAGACCGCCCTTGTACGGACCGATTGCGGAGTTGAACTGAACGCGGAAGCCGCGGTTGACCTGCATCTTGCCCTGGTCGTCAACCCACGGAACACGGAAGACGATCTGTCTTTCGGGTTCAACGATGCGTTCGAGAATGCCTGCTTCGACAAAGTCAGGGCGCATATCGATGACGGGTTCAATGGTTTCAAAAACTTCGGTGACAGCCTGGATGAATTCCGGCTCGCCTGCATTTCTTGCCTTGACGGTTTCCAGTACGTCAAGCATATACTGATTCTTCATGGATGAATCTCCTTTGAATAAATATTGGATTTTTTTTGAATACAGATATTATATATCACATTGCGCCGCATGTCAAGGGTTTTTACATATTTTTCTGACGATTTTTTGCATATTTTGCAACTTCGGAGTGAAAACCTTTCATTTTTGCATGGAAAAACAAGGAAATTGGTGAAATTGTGAAAGAAATGTCACGGTGTCATGCATAGATGCTGCGCGGTGTTGTGTATGATGGAACAGGATACACAGGACAACGTACCGAAATTTCCCAAAGTCTCTTGCAAAAAGCATACATTCGTGCTATAATGAAATCAATCGGGACGTTACTGTCCTATCAAGACCGTTTATGATATGTGAGAGGAGAAACACTTATGATCAATTTGAACCGTGCCGTTCTGCGCGATAAGATTCACGCCTGCTGGATCGGCAAGAACATCGGCGGCACAATGGGTACCCCGTATGAGGGCAGACAGCAGATCAACGACATTCAGGGCTTTTCCACACCTGCCGGTGTTGTTCTGCCCAATGACGATCTCGACCTGCAGCTCGTCTGGCTTCATGCGATGGAAACCTTCGGTCCGTATTCCGTCGACTGCAAGATTCTCGGCGAATGTTGGATGAACTTCATTCCGCCGGAATGGAACGAATACGGTATCGGCAAGAACAACATGCGCTCGGGTTTGATGGCACCGCTGTCGGGCGAATACATGAACACCTGGAAACATTCCAACGGCGCGTGGATCCGTACCGAGGTCTGGGCTTGTATGGCTCCTGCCGCTCCCGATGCTGCGATCCGCTACGCGAGAGAGGATGCCTGTGTTGACCACGGTGCGGGCGAGGGTACTTATGCGGCGATCTTTGTTGCGGCAATGGAATCCGCCGCTTTCGTCATCAATGACATCCGTACCCTGATCAACATCGGTCTGTCAAAGATTCCCGCTGACTGCCGCATGACGCGTTCCATCAAGCTGCTGCTGGATTGCTATGACAATGGCGTTGACTGGAAGGATGCACGCAATAAGCTTGTTGAAGATTCTGCCGATCTCGGTTGGTTTGAAGCACCTGCCAACGTCGCGTTCTCGATGCTCGGTATGCTGTACGGCGAGGGAGACTTCAAGAAGTCCATGATTCTTGCCATCAACTGCGGCGATGATACCGACTGTACCGGCGCAACGCTCGGTGCACTCTGGGGCATTATGTACGGTACTGCAGATATTCCCGAGGACTGGGCGTCCTACATCGGCGACGGCATCACGACCGTTGCTGTCAATAAGGGCTCGCTTTATGGTACACCGACGACCTGTACCGAGCTGACCGAGCGCGTTTACAACATGATTGAGGTCACACTCAAGGCAAACCGAGTCGGTCATGTCCGTATTTCCGATGAGCCCATGTCTGCCGATGAAGGTGACATCAAGTGGTTCAGCAATGATACATACGCAAAGACGCTGTGCAGCAAGCCCGGTAAGTCTTATGAATACGACTTCATCTGGGGTAAGGGCGAGGTTCGTTTTGACGGTGATCCTGTCATTGCGGCAGGCGAATCGATCGATGTGACGATCTTCTTCCGCAACAACCGCACCTTCAACGATCCCAAGCATCTGCGCCTGCGCTGGATGCTGCCCGACGGATTTACCGTTTCCGGAGGCAGACGCGATCTCTACCTGCCGCATCTGTCCATGCACAGCGATGCAACCGCATCCGTGACCTTTACGATCACTGCAGGCGAGCATGTCGATTCTGTCAACCGTCCCGTGCTCGAGGTCATTGCGCAGGGCAGACCGACTGCAGGTTATCTGCCGGTTGTGCTGCTTGGTTGATATTTTTCGGATGTTATGAAATGAAACTGCTGTAAGTCCATCCTATGATGTGCTTGCAGCAGTTTTTTTGTCAATTTGTTTAATCTATGATTCGCAATATGGTTGAGATCTACACCTATAAATAGATATTTCGGTTATTGCTTCTTATGGTTATTTGTGATATACTGTATTCGCAGCTGTAAAAACAACTAAAGGAAATAAAAACGGAATATGAGTCTTGCAGATAAATTAAAAGATCTTCGTAAAACCAAACAAGTATCTCAGGAGAAATTTGCCGAGTATCTTGGTGTTTCCTATCAGGCAGTGAGCAAGTGGGAGAACGGAATCACATCCCCGGATATTTCGCTGCTGCCCGATATCTCACGGTATTTTGATATCACAGTCGACGAACTATTACAGGCGGAAAAGATAGACGAAAGAGCATATTTTGAAGATTGCAGTCGGCGTTCCGAGGATATGTTCCGAAACGGAAAAAGAGAAGAAATTATTCCGATCTGGCTGGAAGCCTATAGAAAAATGCCGAATAATCCCGCAGTGAAAGAAATGCTGATGTCGGTTTATTTTGATACAGACAAAGTAAAGTACCAGAAGGAAATCATCGAGCTTGGTACAGAACTGTATAATACAAAAAATGATCCCATGCTGGACAGCTATTATCAGGGACAGGCAATCGGACAGGTTTCACGGACTTATTATGAAAACGGAAATACAGAAAAAGCAAAGGAATGGGTGTGGAGAGCACATTCGATCATGCATGCACAGGAAATGATGTTTATGCAGATCGAAGATAACGAAGAATGGTTGGTCGGAGATTTTCGTTTTGCAAATCACTGGTTTTTTGACAAATTGTTCTACATGGCTATGCGATTGAATCAGGTCGGTGTGAAATGCAATGGTGATGATTATGTGCAAAAGGTCAATCTGGCTGTTGCAAATATTTTTGAGCTTGTGTTTCCGGGAGACGATATGAGTTATGAATCTTTACAGCATCTTTGTATTCTGCATCGGTGTATTGCAGAAGATGAAACAGCACTCGGAAAAGATGAAGCAGTTGTACGAAAGCATCTCACGCGCGCGGTTGCCTGTGCTGTCAGATCAACAAGCATACAGGCGCACACACTCCAGCATCCTCTGGTGTACGGCTGGCAGATTGCGGATGCACCGACCGATCACAAACAAATGGTAAGAGCGCTTCGCGAGGAGATGATGTGGCAATGTTATGAGACATACCGCGATCGATCCTGGTTTACAGAGTTGATTTCACAGCTTGATAGTGTCGAATGAATCAGAAAAACCGCTCTCACAAACGGAATCATCCGTTGTGGGAGCGGCTTTTTTGTATCAATAAATCGTAATCGGTGTATTGATCACCGTATGCTTTGCCATCAGATCTTCATCATAGGTGATCTCTGCGATCATCGGTGCGATCTTTTCGGCATAAACCTCGGACTTGACGTATTCCTTGAAATTGCCCATCATCGATTCATAGACGGGCTTGTTCCAGCCAAGCTCGGGAAGCGGACAGCGGAGCATGATGTGCGTTGCGTAGGAAGCATCGACGCGGCGCAGCTCGTCTATTTTCATATCGAACGCGGCATTGATAAATTCATCCGGAAGTGCGGTCGTACGGGAGAGGATGTATCCGTCGGTCAGTGTGTGACGTCCGGCATCCTCGCTGTACTCATTTTCCAGTGTCAGGAAATCCTCACCTGCATTGAGTCTTGCCATCAGATCGTCACACAGTGCCAGCTTTGCGGCAGCTTCTTCTTCGGTCAGCTCGGCTGTCACGACATTGCCCTGCTCGTCCATGACGGCGTTTCCATCCGCATCAACAATGTTTTTATCGGCTGTGCGGATGTAGATGTGACGGACGCAGACATAATTCTCTTCATAGAACGCATTGAACTGTTCTGTCGAAATCGGTTCTGCACCGCTGGTTCCGACAGAAGTATCGCCATACAGGTAGGTGTAAACATGCGCGATCTTTTCATCGGCAAGATACATTTCCCGCAGAGAATCTGCATTGAGACCGATGGGTGCAAGCGCCTCATTGAGTGCTTTTCTGCCGCCGACGTTCTCGATTTCCGCATTGACAATTTCATCAACGGCGGAAAGAACGGAGGAGGGCAGAGACAGTTTGTAGTAATCGAACAGATACAGACTGATGCAGTTGGATTCAACGATCTCACGGATTCTGGCACCGAGATAATCGGCGACGGTGGTTTCCTCAAGCTCGCCCTGATCGTTCTGTACGGTGATGACGGAGGTCAGATAGTCCTCTGTATCCTCACCGCCGAGCATCTGCAGATAATAAGACTTATATACAGAAGTCCAGTAGGTATACATGTTTTCCGTAACCTCGGTCAGCTCATACTTCATGACCGGTGCGGAGGTATCGGCAGCACAAGAGGTCAGAACCAACGCTGTCATCCATACCGCGAGCAGAACTGCGGCAAAACGTTTGAACATAATTTTCATCATGATGCTGTTTATTTTTTCTGTGCCTTGATGGCTGCCTGCGCCTTCAGACGCAGAGAGTTATCAAGGATTCTCTTGCGGACACGGATATTCTTCGGCGTAACTTCGATCAGTTCATCGTCAGCGATGAATTCCATTGCTTCCTCAATGGTCATGATCTTGGGAGGCGTCAGCGTCAACGCTTCGTCGGCACCGGTGGAGCGGATGGCAGTCAGATGCTTCTTCTTGCAGACGTTGACGGCGATATCCTCAACCTTGGGGCATTCACCGACGATCATGCCTTCATAGACATCAACCTGGTTGGAGATAAACATGATACCGCGATCCTGTGCGTTGAAGACACCGTAGGAGGTGGATTCGCCCGTTTCGGATGCGATCAGAGAACCGGTGAAGCGGCGAACGATCTCACCGCAGTGCGGCTGATAGGAGTCGAACATCGAGTTCATGATACCTTCACCGCGCGTGTCGGTCAAAAATTCGGAACGGTAACCGAACAGACAGCGTGTCGGAATCTCATATTCGATGTGCATACGCTCGCCCTTCTTCTGCATGTCGAGCAGGTTACCCTTGCGCTGACCCATCTTTTCGATGACAGTGCCGGAGAATTCGTCCGGAACGTCGATATAGACTTTTTCGACAGGCTCCATGACAACGCCGTCTTCTTCCTTGAGAATGACGTGCGGGGTGGACAGTGCCATTTCGTAGCCTTCACGGCGCATATTTTCCACGAGAATGGACAGGTGCATTTCACCGCGTCCGCAGACACGGAATTCATTTGCGGATGCACCGTCGGAAACGCGCAGGGAAACGTCCTTGAGCAGTTCTTTGTACAGACGCTCACGCAGATGACGGGAGGTGACATACTTGCCTTCCTTGCCTGCAAACGGAGAGTCATTGACGGAAATGGTCATTTCGAGCGTCGGCTCGGAGACCTTGACAAATTCCAGCGGCTCGGGTCTGTCGTTCTTGCAGATGGTATCACCGATGGTGATGTCTTCACAGCCGGAGAAGCAGACGATATCGCCGACGGTTGCTTCTTCTACCGCAACACGGCGCAGACCGTCGATCTGATAGAGTGCCTGGACTCTGGCGCGCTTTGCCTTTGCATCGGGATTATGATAGTTGCAGACGGAAATTTCTTCGTTGACGTGGAGCACACCGCGCTCAATGCGTCCGATGGCAATACGACCGACATAGTCGTTGTAGTCGATGGAAGAAACGAGCATCTGCAGCGGACCTTCGTTGTCACCCTCGGGTGCGGGAATGTAATCGAGAATGGTCTCAAACAGCGGCTTGAGGTCTTCGGATGCTTCGAAGGGAGAGTAGGAAGCGGTACCTGCACGGCCGGAACACCAGATCATCGGAGAATCGAGCTGTTCATCCGTTGCGTCCAGTTCCAGAAGCAGTTCCAGCACTTCGTCGCCGACTTCATCCAGACGTGCGTCGGGCTTGTCGATCTTGTTGATGACGATGATGACACGGTGGTTGAGCTCCAGCGCCTTCTGCAGAACGAAACGGGTCTGCGGCATCGGACCTTCTGCCGCGTCAACGAGCAGAACAACGCCGTTGACCATCTTCAGAATACGTTCGACCTCACCGCCGAAGTCTGCGTGACCGGGCGTGTCAATGATGTTGATTTTCGTGTTTTTATAGTGGACTGCGGTGTTTTTTGCGAGAATGGTAATGCCGCGTTCGCGCTCCAGGTCATTGGAGTCCATGACGCGGGTCGTGGTTTCCTGGTTTTCACGGTAGATGCCGCCCTGCTTGAGCAGACCGTCAACCAGCGTGGTTTTGCCGTGGTCAACGTGTGCGATGATGGCTACGTTTCTTAAATCTTCTCTGACCAAAACTGTCGTCTCCTTACTTTATGGCACGGTGATACTTTGCCGTGCAGTGTTTGAAAATGGATATGAATTTTTGAAATGATACATTATTATTATAGCACAAAAGGTCGGATTTGAAAAGAGGATATAAAAAATAATTCCTTTGTGAGCGGAAAATTTACAATCAATTTACAAACAGATTTTGTGGAAACGAACGAAAAACGGACAGAAGCACGATGGGTGTTTCTGTCCGATCCGTATGATTCTTATTCCTCAAAAACCCCGTAGGTCTCGAGCATCCATTTTCCGATCTCGTACTTAACCGTTGTCATTTTCTGCTGTAAGAAAACCGTAGGATTTGCCAGTTTATCATCCGGCAGAAGATTACGGCGCTTGTGATGGCTATCTCCTCCGACGCGCAGGGTATCCGGTGCCTCAAAGCTGAAGAAGCCCTTGTAACCGATCTCAATCAGCGCTTTGATGATCTGGTCGAAGTTGACGATACCGACCATCGGCATGACATGGGCATCCGAGGTACCCCAGTTGTCCTGAATGTGCAGCGCACGCAGATGAGAACCGAGCTCCAAAAGATCGTGATACTGATCAAAGCCTTTGCCGATATTGGCGTGTCCCGTATCCCAGCATGCATGAAGGCGCGGTACACCTGCTTCCTCAATGAACTGCCGCATTTCCAGTCCACGGCGGAAGTAATAACCGTAATTGCCGTCTTGAAAATTCTCAATCAGAATGTCTACGCCGTATTTTTCCGCCGTTTCGCCAAGCTCACGACAGAAGCGGAGGTTTTCATGGATGAATTTGTCCTGTGTATCTCCGTCCAGATAGATACCGTGAATCGTGATATGGGGAATTCCGAGCATTGCACAGGCTTCGATGGAATGATGGATCGCCTGCATATAGGCAGGTCGTTTGTCCGGATCGAAATAATCCTGATACGGCAGAAACGGCGCGTGTGCCTGTACAAAATCATAGCCATAGGCATCTGCTTTCTTTGCGCAGTCCTCCGCTTCCCGTTTCCATCCGTCACCGGATTCATACCAGACCGACCCCGGATATGTTACGGCACAAAAACTCAGATCAAAATGACGGAACGGGGTGTCCCGAAAGCAATCGAGTGTATAGCTCAGTGCCCGTGAATCTTTGATATATTCGCAAAAATCGTCTGTTGTTGTTGCCAGTTTCATCGTTGTGCTCCTTGTTGGTTAGTCTAATTTCAAATCGTTTTCTTTGATCCAGCCGATCTTCCGCAGAATCAGACCGAATCCCCATGTCAGTACCGCCGGAAGCACGAAGCAGATCAGAATCAGACCCGCCCAGTCCATCGCGGTGATCGCCGTTTTCGTTCCTGCGGCAATGTCGTTCACCCAGCCGGTGTAAACGCCGATCTGTCCGACCAGTCCGCAGGTACCCATGCCGGATGCAATCGCTTCTCCGTTCATTTCGAGCCGGAACACGCATGTTGCAAGCGGACCTGTGATGGCAGAGGTCAGGATCGGCGGGATCCAGATCTTCGGATTTTTGATGATGTTGCCCATTTGGAGCATGGAAGTACCGATGCCCTGTGAGAGCAGACCTCCGACGCCGTTTTCACGGAAGCTCATGACAGCAAAGCCCACCATCTGCGCACAGCATCCCGCCACCGCAGCACCGCCTGCAAGTCCTGTCAGAAGAAAGACGCGGCAGATGGCGGCAGAGGAGATGGGGAGCGTCAGCGCGATGCCGACGAGAACGGAAACCACGATACCCATCAAAAACGGATGAAGAACGGTTGCATCCTTGATGAACTGACCGACAGCGTTTGCGGCGGCACCGATGTAGGGTGCAGTCAGCGCAGACAGCGCAACGCCCGAGAAAATCGTGACAAACGGCGTGACAATCAGATCAATGCGTGTTTCTTTGGAGACCGCTTTGCCAAGCTCTGCCGCGATGATGGCAATGAACAGCACGGCAAGCGGACCGCCCGCACCGCCGAAGGAATTGGCAGATGCGCCGACAGCAAGCAGGGAATACAGCACCAGCGGCGGTGCTTTCAGTGCATAACCGATGGCACACGCCATGGCTGGACCCGACATGCTTGTTGCAAAGCCGCCGATTTCGTTCAGAAACGGCAATCCGAACTGTGTACCGAGGGTATTGATGATCGTACCGATGAGCAGGGAACAGAACAGACCCTGTGCCATCGCGGACATGGCATCGATACCGTAGCGTTTTGCGGAAAAAATGATGTCTTTGCGTTTGAGAAATGCTTTGAATTTGTTCATTGGGTTACTCCTGAAAATGATTACATCAAATAAGGCAGAATGGCAGACCATGCATCGATCAGCATTTCCTCTGTACATGCGGCATTGGCGGGAGAGGTGGAGGGCAGAACGATGGCGGGGATTCCTGTCTGCGGGAATATGTACTTTTCATAAAGCCGCCCCGCTGTTTTTCCTCCGCAGAAGATCGCGCGGATGTCGGCGTTTTTCAGAATCGGTCGGATGTCGTTTGGAACCGTACGGCGGATGGTCGCATCGGCAGAACCGTCAATATCACACGCGGCACAGGTATCCCACAGCGCGATGTGATGCGTTTTGAGAAACCGAATCTTTTCTTCCACAGTCTGTGGGAAATCAGCTTGCAGAAGCGTCGCAAGTGTTTTCCAGAATCGGTTGCGCGGATGACCGTAGTAGAACTGCACCTCGCGGGATTTGACCGACGGAAAGGTACCGAGGATCAGAATACGGCTGTCCTCATCATAGATTGGGTCAAAGGGATGGACTTGCATACAGGTTACCTCCGTGATATGTTCATTATATCACAGCCGACAGAAAAACACAAGACTCGCGTCGATATTTTACAAAATTACCGATACTTGACGGCGCGGCGAATCTATGGTATAATTTTTCAGAGATACGATGATCGGAGGAAACAGGGTATGTTTCACAATATCGGAATTCTTGCGCACGTTGACGCGGGAAAAACCACGCTGACGGAGCAGATTTTATATCACACAGGTGTTGTCCGTACCGCCGGAAGTGTCGATGCGGGCAATACGGCGACGGACAGCCTTGCCATTGAGCGCCAGCGCGGTATTTCCGTGCGTACATCCACGGCATCGGCGGTCTGGGAGGGTGTTACCTTCAATCTGATCGACACGCCCGGGCACGTGGACTTTGCGGGTGAGGTTGAGCGCTGTCTGGCGGCACTCGATTATGCCGTTGTGCTGGTTTCCGCCGTTGAAGGTATCCGTGCGCATACCGAGAATATTTTGAGGGCACTTGAACAGGCGAATCTGCCGTGCGCCGTCTTTATCAATAAAATCGACCGTGCAGGTGCGGATATCGATCGTATTTTGGAGGAGCTTGCCAAGGTCACGCCGCGGACGCCTGTTTTGCTGACGAAAGCAGACGGTGTGGAAAGTGATCTTCCCAAAGTTACAACGCCGCTTGCGGGAGAAGCATTTGCGCGTGCCGTGACGGAGGGACTTTGTGAGATCAACGAAGCCGCAGAGGAAGCATTTCTGTCCGATGCGGTGTTGTCCGATGACGATGCGGCTGCTGTTCTGAAACAGGAGATTTCCGACTGCCGTGTGATTCCCGTGCTGTGCGGCAGTGCAAAGCTCGGGGTTGGTGTGGCGGATCTTCTGTCGTTTCTGACGCACTTCATGCCATCGTCAGAACGCCGCGGTACAGAAAATCTCAGCGGTGTCATCTTCAAAATCGAGCATGACAAAACGATTGGCAAAATTTCGCATGTCCGTCTGTTCGGCGGAAAAATCGTCAACCGTGACGAGGTAGAGCTTCTGCCGCCCGAAACGGATGATATCGCAGATACCGGTGACGATGACGCTGTTGCCATCGAAAAAGAACCGAATCCCCGCGAAAAGGTTTCGCAGATTCGGAAATTCACAGGTGGAAAATACACCGATGCAGGAGAAGTACACGCAGGTGACATTGCTGCGCTCTGCGGTCTTCCGAGTGCGAAAACAGGACATTTTGTCGGTTCGGTTCTGCCGTCGGCAGGATATCGCCTTGCAACGCCGTTTCTGCGTGTCCGCGTGACACCGAAGGAGCAGAACGACGAAGCACTGCCGCGGCTGGCGGAAGCACTTGCACAGCTGTCCGATGAAGAACCGTATATCGATGCCAAATGGGAAAACGGACAGAAAGAGATCATCATCAATACAACGGGTACGATTCAGCTGGAGGTGCTTGACAGTCTGCTGACCGAGCGGTTCGGTCTTGGCGCACAGTTCTCGCCGCCGACGGTCATTTATAAGGAAACGCCGGCACAGGAAGGTATCGCCTACGCCGATTATCTGATGCCCAAACCCTGCTGGGCGATTGTCAAGTTCCGTTTTGAACCAATGCCGCGCGGATACGGTGTTTCCTACCACGGAAAACTGCCGTCCAACCAGTGCTTCTACCGCTACCAGAGCCACATCCGATCTTCGTTCAATGACTGTCTGAAACAGGGATTGTACGGCTGGGAGGTCACCGATTTCCGCTGTACGCTGATCGGCGGCGAGCATCATTCGATTCATACACATCCCCTGGACTTCTTTGTCTGCACGCCGATGGCATTTATGAACGGACTGCAGTCGATGGGCGTGACACTTCTTGAACCGATGCTGAACATGCGCATTTCCGTACCGACACCGCTGTCAGGCAAGGTCATCAACGAAATTACGCGCATGGGCGGGGAATATGACGCACCGCTGATGCTCGGTGACATCACAACGATCGATTCCGTGGTTCCTGCCGCCGCGTCGATGGATTTTCCCGTCAAGCTGACGGCGATGTCCTCGGGCAAAGCTGTACTCAATGCGACGTTTTCCGGCTACCGCGAATGCCGCGACGGTATCATCCGCGAAAATCCGCGCATCGGCGTCAATCCGCTCGATCGCTCCAAATGGATTCTGTGGGCGAGAGGGGCATATACGCTGGCGCAATAAACAAAAGACCGACAGACCGCGGTATCATGCCGCCGATCCTGTCGGTTTTTCTCTTGTTCAATATCCATTGATAATATACGTCACATACGGGTGATCCCTATGATATCCGAGCTTTTCTGCAAGTGCCACAGAAATTTCCGTGTGCGCATCCCATGACGGATACAGTCCGCGGTCAAGACAAGCCAGAATCAGCGCGGCACCGCAGACGGTAGCCAGTCCCTGGCATCGGTAATCCTCGCGCGTGTCGATTTCAATTTCAATGCCGTCCCGATAACGGGTATAAGACGATGCTCCCGCGGCAATCTCGTCCCCATGCATGACGACGACACCGATGCCGAGATCGCGGTACTGCTCCCACGTCGGAAACTGCTCGACAAAATCACGCGACCAGCCCTGTCGCTGACAGCGGTAATACAGCGTTTCATCGATCATGCAAAGACGGTACTTTGGATCCAGTCCCGAAACGAATGCCTGTAACCGCTTCCGGTCAAACACATCGGGTTCTTTTTTGATGGCATAACGGGTATAGCGTTGTGCCCGATCCCCATAAACAGACGCAATGATGGGATACCACGCAGGATCGTCTGCAATCATCATGATGAAATCCTGTGAACACCAATCGGGCTTGTACGATACCAGAGCTTTGTCGGGCACCCCTGCAAAGAAGCAGAAGCTGCCGAGAATTGCCATAGCACTGCGCGGATGGTCCGCATCGGGCGTGACATAGAGGTGTCCCATGGTTCCGTCCAGACACGACCACACCATCGTATCCTGCCAACCTTCAAACAGAGCACAGACCGCAGGTGTGCCGGTGGTTTCGACGATCATGCGTCCTCTCCTGCATCTGCTGTCATCGGACGTGCCTTGGGCATGGGGCGGCACTTTGCTGTGTATTCGGAAATATCAAGACGGATAATGGCGACAACTTTGACGAGCTTTTCCGTAAAGGTGAAATCTTCTCCTGTCTGTGTTTTCATCAGAATGGAAAGCGCTTTCATCTTTTCTTCGGGGTCCTCAATGAAGACCGCCGTTCCGCGCGCCATCAGAGAACGGTATGCAAGACCGTAGCGGCATGCCACATCTCCCGCAAACGGTTCGGTGTCACATTCCATTTCCGCAAAAATTTTCGGGTTTTTGCGCATGATATCGAGCTTTCTGCCCCAGACGGCACCGTGCAGGTAGAAGTCGAGCTTACCGTTCTCATCCATCGTATAGCCGTAATTCATCGGGACAACATACGGCTCGTCCCCGTCGCAAAGTCCGAGATGCAGATATTTGCACTTATCGAGAATCTCGAGGATTTCCCCTCTGTCTGTAATTTCAAGTTCGCGTCTTGTCATGCCTTTCATGGCGGTCTCTCCTTTATGTATGATTCGGAATATCGTGGTTTCGGTGGTTACAGTGCTTTGACATAGGCATAGACCTTGTCCGACCATGCCCAGATATCGCGGCAGTCGTTGTTGACATAATGGGTTTTGTTTTTCAGGTCATCGGGTATGAATTCTGCCATTTCCTCCCGATATGCTTCGGGAATGACGATCGCATGAACCCAGTCGCGCAGGATGACTTCATTTTTGATTTTCATTGGCAGAACGCCTTCAAATACCGCATCGGGGTGATGTTTTAACACATCATATCGGAAAAAGAAGCGCACGCCCGGTGTGAAATGTACACGCAAATCTTCTTCTGTGGGGAATCTGCCGAGCTTGCGTTCCATGACCAGACGGTCACCTGCCTGACAGTTGCCCCATGCAAACATGACATAGTCAAAATAGTCCGCAGGGTCGTGGGCGGCATTGCGTGCTTCCTTTTGTAAAATCTCGGCGGGAATCCCTCTCGCACGGACAGCCGACAGAAGACTGCCGCAGGAAAGAATCTTTTTGGCGTTTTCCGGGGAGGATGTGTGACAGACAAAGTCGGTCATGCATCCTTGGTATGTCGGGCAAGCCGTACATTCCGTGATGCGCACAGGCGGCGGGACACGGATGCCGTTTTCATACGTCGGGCGGTACTTGTCGATTGCGCGTAGAATCGTATCTTCCGCCTCGATGTCACAGGTGCGTCCGTTTTGTTCTTCGTAACGGATAAAATCAAGGATGTTCTGCATTTCCCAATCGGTGATATTGGGATAGTCCGAGAGCTTTTTGTATAAAACGCCGTCCCAACACTCGGTGAAGTCGAACTGACCGATTTTGATTTTCATTTCGCTTCCGTCCACCAGAGAGCTGCCCAAAGCAGTTCTTCGTTCTGCCGATTGATGACGGTGTGAAGCGCATCCGAGGGAATCCGTACGACATCCCCGGGCTGTACGGGAATTTCTTCTCCGTCAACGAAGACAAAGCCCTCTCCCTTGAAGAAAAAGTAGACCTCTTCCTTGGGATGGCGGTGGCGTTCCATTTCGCCGGGCTTGTCAAGATATCCCCATGCATGGTCAAACGGTGCGGGCATGCCTTTTGGGAGAACGGGAGCGGCGAGAATCGTATTTTCATGGGCTGCGGTTGCGGTCAGGGGATTGAAATTACTTTTGAGTTCCATGGTGGTGTCCTTTCGTTTATTTGGAATTGTAACGGCTTAAGCGCACGACACACTCACAATGCTCCGTCATCGGAAACATGTCCACCGGCTGAATCGTATCCACGCGGTATTCCTTTGTCAGCGTTTTCAGATCGCGCGCCAGCGTATCGGGACCGCAGGAAACGTAAACCACGCGATTCGGCTTGCGGCGGCAGACGGCATTCAGAAACGGCAGATCGGAACCGCCGCGGGGCGGATCCATAATCAGAACATCGGGCGTGAGATCGGGATTTTCGAGCATAAATTTTCCGGCATCGCCGCGATAGAAGCGCGCATTTGTGATTTTGTTGTGCTTTGCGTTGGCAATGGCGTCGCGTACCGCATCGGGATTCAGCTCCACCCCGATGACACGGCGGCAATGCGATGATGCAGAAAGCCCGATCGTACCGATTCCGCAGTAGGCATCGAGCAGAGTATCGGTCGGACGCAGATCAGCCAACGCAATGGCGGTCTTGTACAGAATCTCCGTACCGCGCGGATTGACCTGGTAGAACGACTGCGGGGAGATACGGAAGGACAGTCCGCAGAGGGTATCGCGGATGGCACCGGAACCGAACAGCACGCGGTTTTCATGTCCCGACCGCTTTTCATCGCCGAGGATCATGCCCGTGTCGAACCCGTTGACATTATGGACAATCGATGTGATTTCGGGATGTTCTTTGCGCAGTGCGGTGACGAGATTGCCGCGTCCCGGAAACTGCGGTGTGCCTGTTACCAGTGTCAGAAGATATTCTCCCGTTGCGGCACCGACACGAATCTGTGCATGACGAAGAACACCGTTTTTCGTGCGCACATCATACGGCGGAATCTTCATTTTCGTGCAAAGTGCGGTCAGTGTATTCATGATACGCTGTGCTCCGGGATCTTCAATCAGACAGGAATCGATCGGAATCACGCGGCGTGTTTCGGCGGCATACGTCCCCGACACGGTGATGGGACGCTTCTTTTCATCGCGTGCGGCGGCAAAGGTGCGGGTGATCTTGTTCCTGTAGTGATAGGGGTCTTCCATGCCGATGGGCGGGAGGACTTCGCCGTATGCGGACAGAAGCTGTTTGAGCTTCCGATGCTTTTCGGCAAGCTGCTGCTCGTACGGGATGGCGGTCATGGAACATCCACCGCAGGCGGTATGAGGACAGGGGGAGGACATAACAAAGATTCCTTTCTTGTATAAAACAGGGTGCCGCACAATCCGAGGCGACTCCCTGTTTTGGGTACTTATAATTTCAGAACATGGCAGGGAGCGATGGCCTGTGCGGCACGGCGTTCCCGCTTATGGCAGGTGAAGACGATCGCCTGCGATGTATTGGTTTCTGCTTGCTCGGAGGTGGATGCACGGTGCAGAAGCGCGATCATGCGCGACAGACGCTTGTCATCCAGTGTCGAAAAAGCTTCATCAAACAACAGCGGCGGCAATTCCTGCTTGTACAGCATGTGAAGCAATGCCATGCGCAAGCTCAAATAAGCAAGGTCCTGCGTACCTGCCGACAGAATGTCAATCGGGAGTGTTTCTGCGGTATTGTCGGCGGTGTTCTGTGCGGCACAGAGATGCATGGTGTCGTCCAGCGTCAGCGAAGCATAGCGGTGATCAGACAGAAGTGCCATCAGTTTACCTGCGTTTTCCGTCAGACGCGGCGCGATGGATTGATGCAGCGACGTGCTTGCACTGCGCATGGCATCGATGGCAAGGTTCAACGCGGCATACTGCTTGCGGTCACGGCGGAGCACCTCATCCATTTCGGCGATCAGCGAACGAAGCAGCGCAGGATTGGGACCGATGTCACCGGATACGGCGGGACGGAAGGGTTTCTTAATGTTTTTTGCCTTTTGCGGTACTGCATCGGCGGATATGGGCTGTGACAGAGAAGCCATCAGCGTTTCCCGTTTCTGATGCAGTTCTGTGACTGCGGTCAGCGCGGCGATCAGCTCCTCTTCAATCGGTTCGGGATTGAACACGGTTCCGTTTCTTTCAAAGAAAGCAGCAAGTGTTTTCCGACGGCTGATCAGCGTTTCTTCATTCTGCGCATGATGCTCTGCAAGATACTGTGTGATCCGATCGCGGCAGGCGTCGGCGGTCTGGTACAGTCGGTTGAGTTCTCCGAGGGTACGGTCAATGCGTTCTGCGGCGGTGGTGATGACCTGGGGAGTCAGACGATCCGGCGTGATTTTGACGGCATCTGGCGGCTGAATCTTGGACAGAAGCAGGGCTGCTTGCCGTGCTGCCTCGCTTCCTTGCAGAGAAAGCTCGGACATCTGTGCCGTCAATGCTTCCTTGTTTTCTGTCAGCGAATCGAGCTTGCCCTTGGAAATGACACATTCCTCAAGGAAGTTTTCCAGTTCATTTTCCGTGGTACAGGAATAGCGCTTGAGCAGAACACCGATACTGCGTTCATAATTTCCGCGCGACAGGAAAAAGAAAAACGCAAGAGCACCGAGGATGGCGGTGATGAGAATGCTGTTCTGATAGGTCGTGGAGTGCAGGATCAGCAGAAATACGGTCGTTGCTGCGGCAAAAACCGTGAACAGCAGGAAGAAAATTCCGAAGATCGTGACAATAGAGCGCTTGCCGTACAGCTTGTCCAGACGGGAACGAATTTCATCGGCGCCTCCGTCAAGGGCGATACGACGCATCTGTTTTTCCTTGATGTTATCGCGACGGACAGAAAAGTCCAGCCGTTCCAGCTTGGCTTTTGCGTCTGCGGTCTGTTCAGCGGCGTTTTTCATATCTTCCGCACACAGATACAGCGATGCTGTGAAATCTTCATCCGGTATGTAAGAGCCGCGGAACATCGTTGCGGCAAGAGCGGCGGCACGCTTTTCGGCGTGATTCTGCTCCTGTTTCCATGCTTTCAGCGAATCGAGATCGTCAAGGGACCGGTAGACCGCAAACTGATCAAGAATCTTCTGCAGCCGTTCGGCACGGGCTTCTTTTTCCGTGATGGCAGTATTGCAGGCATCGAGCATACGCTGCTGTTCTTTGATATCTTCTTCGGTCGCAGGTACGGATACCTCGTCTGCAGCAGCTTCGTCATCCGATTCGGCGGTCAGCTCCGCATAACTGCTCTCTGCAGCTTCCAGTGCCGAGGCAAGAGCGGCACGGCGGCGTTCCAGATTGCGGATGGAGCCGGTTTCTGTATCCGGATCATACAGCGCATTGCGTTTTGCGTACAGGGAACGGATTGCCGCGTCCGGATCAAGTTCTTCGTTTGCGGCATACAAAATCCGGTCGATGGCATCACGGATCGGTGTACCGCCTGTATAGTTCCCGCTTGCATCATTCGTGTTCTTTGCGTGCGCTGTGGAGTTGACCTGTCCGACGAAGGCACTTGCCGAAAAGACCTGTTCGCTGACACCGAAGAACAACTCACCGGGAATCACATCGGTGAACAGCGGTACATCGGGATCACCGTTTATCAGCGGACAGACGGTGCAGGATTCCTCTCCTGCCTGATTGCGCATACGGATGATTCTGTAATCTGTAAGATCGGGAATATCTGTCAGCGGTACAGACAGCGTAATATCGAGGAAGCCGCCGAAGAGATCGGGGGTTTCCTTTCTTTGGTAGCTGTCAAGAAAATGCGATACGGATGCATTGTTTGCGATTCCGTAAAAGATATAGCGAAGAAACGCGGCAACTGTCGTTTTACCGGACTCGTTCTCGCCTTCGAGAATATTCAGTCCCGGCATGACGGAAAAATCACGGTCATGCAGAGCACCGAAGCGTTGAATATGAATGCGGTTAATGACCATTTCGCGTCTCCTTTAATCTTGTTTGAGCTCCTGCATGCCGAGACGAAGCGCCAAAGCGGCGGTTTCGCGAAGGATGGGGTCCTCGGACTGCAGTTTGTCTGCCAGTGCCTGATAATATGCACCGCGCAGGGTGGGATCAGATGCAAGCGCTTCGGTCTGACAGGGCGTTGTACGGTCGATCAGTGTCAGAGAGGACAGCGGCTGCAGTTCTGCGGCAATGCGGGTCTCTGACAGCAGAAGCTCTGCCGGCAATGTTCCGCTGACTGTCAGGCGCAGAGCCGTATCACGGTCCGTGGCTGCCATTTTTTTATCGGAAACAGCCTGTTTGATGGCTTCTTTGAAAATTCCGATCAGACCGGCCTCGGTTTTCTTTGTGTCGTCAAACGCATCGAGATCGATATCCAGACATTCATACCGACGGCGAGCAATGCGCACACGGCGGACGGAAAATACGGTGTCTCCGTTGTCGTCAAAGTCAAGCGTCCCGCATAGTGCACCGCGCACGCCGGATTCCGAAAATCCGCGTCCGACCAGACAACCGGCATAACTGAAATAGGTGGTTCTTGTTTTGCCCGCAGAGGTGGTTGCTTCTATCCGACGGACACCGTCCGAGGTATGATACTGACCGAGTGCACAGTAATCAAAGCCTGCGGCGGCAAGCTGTTCTTTTTTCAGACACGGCGCATGGGACATATCCTCGTCCCGACGTGTACCGGCAAGCACCGCATGACCGACAAAGATGCGATGTGTTCCCGGCTGTTTTTCCGGCAGACGAAAGCCGTCGAGAACTTCATAGCCGTTCATATCCGGTGCGGTATTGGCAAAGCCCCAGACTTCGGCGGAAACGGTTTTTCCGCTGTCATCGGTGAAGGTCAGAGAAAAACATTCGGGTGTATCTTTTTTGAAAATATGAACATTGGCAGGGAAGGATGCCGTCTGATAGACCGTATCCTCTGCATAAAAGTCATGGTTTCCCGGTGCGATGACGATCTGACAGTCGGGAGCCGATGCGAATTCACGGCGCAGAAGGGCTGTTGTTTCCTGCGACAGAAACGCATGGCTGAACAAATCCCCGGCAATCAGAAGCAGGGGAATGCGGTTCTGCTTTACATACAGCATCATGGAAGAAAACGCAGAACGCAGCTCGGCGCGCCGGACATCGGCCTGTTCCAAATCATCAATGGTATGAGGCGTGTCCAAATGGGCATCGGCACAGTGTAAGAATCGCAGCATGAGAATTACCATGGCTTTCGTTTCGGGAAAGCCTTCCTTTCGTGTCAGGAGAGTCAGCGGTTGGTCGGGAAAGCGGTTTTCAGTTCGTTTTCCGCATTGGTACGGTAGGTGTTGTGGACAGTTTTGATGGAATAATTCTGCGTAATGGCAGAATGAATGGCATAAGTGGTTGCGTATCGGAGATTGGATAAGCCGGAGACGAACATCGAGGTGAAGTCGTAGTGTGTGGTAGCACAGATCAACTCGAGCATATCGACTGTTGCACTGTCGCGGACATAATACTTGAGTGCTTCCTCAATATAAATCTCGGGATAGGTATGGGAGGATGCGGCAAACAGTGCCTGCAGAATGGTACCGGTGGTTTCCAGTGCACCGTTGGTGGCAGGAACACACATGACGGCGGTTTCTCCGACATAACTTGCGTAGTTTCTCTGTGCGGCATCGGCTTTGGGAAGCGGAACGATACCCCACGGTGTTTTGACATCGGTCCACGCGGCAGTGTTGGACAGCGTCGAGCAGGAATACAGCATATTGCCCTCGGTAAACAGTGCCGCAGCATCCGGCAGCTCGGCAGTAAACGCAGACGCGGTCGGGGATGTTGTGCTGTTCTGCACATTGTTTTTCAGAAGTGCGGCAATGGAGGTCATCCGATCAAGGTCTGCGGACAGCGACGGTGTACGGTCAGTTCCTGTCGATGTCATGGTGAGTGCCGCAGAGTGGATGAACATCGGCTCACAGATGTCCAATCCCAGCGTGCCGAGGTTGTCACCCCAAATGGTGTTGTTCCCTTCGCTGTCGAGAGAGGCGCGGGCGGTGCGGGAGGCTTCAAACAGCGCATCCCATGTCCAGGAACCGTCCTTTACCTGTGTGTACGGAGAGGGAAGAGCCAACTTCTCATTGAGATCTTTATTGAAATAAATGGCATATACGTTTTCCGGGGAGAAGGTATAATCACCGACAGCACCCCACAGACCATATCCTGCGGAAAGAGACTTCATGGCGTTTTTGTCGTAATAGTCCGCGCTGTAATCGGTGAACGGCAGTGTGCGCAGGTTCAGAAGCAGTCCGTTTGCAAAATAGCGGCCGATCTGATCGTTGGGAAGCGCATAAAAATCTGCGACATAAGGCAGATCGGACAAACTTGCGTTTTTGATTTCCTCAAATAACGCTTCTTTGTCATAGACGGAGGTTAGAATACGAACATTATACCGTTCCTCAACCAGCCGTGTGCGCGCAAGGCGTGTTTCGGGCAAAACCGTACTGCCCGCATTTTCGCCGTCAAAGAAATCACCGAACACAGCGGATTCGTCGGCGGATGCGATCAGAATATTCTTGCCGTCAAGATCATCGCGGCGCAGTTTGGAAAGCTCTTCCTTTGCAAGTACGGTGGGATCGACGGGTTCTTCTGCTGCGGAGCTTTCGGTTTCGGTGACAATGGGTTCTGTCACAGCCTCTGTTTCTGTCACGACGGTGTCAAGGGTGAGAGGGGCGGTTTCTTCGGCGGTGACAGCGTCGGACAGCGGTGTATCATGGATGATGATCGGAGAGGAGCAGGCGTTCAGCTGGGCAAGCAGAAGACAACCGCTCAAAACACCGAGTATCTGGTTTCTGTTCATTTTCATATCGGGAAACAATTCCTTTGTCGGATTTACCGTTTGATTTCTGTGGATGGAGATTTCATAAATTCTGTGATACCTATAATTATACCCTATCTGACAGAAAAAATCAATGGCGGTCGGTGTTATTTTTTTATGATTTCCAAAAATTTTGACGGAACCTATAGCATTTTCTCAAAAAATATGGTATAATGAT
The DNA here is from genome assembly GCA_017558715.1 of Clostridia bacterium. Classification (GTDB taxonomy): domain Bacteria; phylum Bacillota; class Clostridia; order Oscillospirales; family CAG-272; genus RGIG3925. The sequence continues at coordinate 34,090 of JAFYTT010000101.1, forward strand.
GCACATACGGTGAATACCGTAAATTAGAGTAGCTCATTCTGCGTAAAGTGTCACGGAAACGGGGAGTTGTTCCGTGAACGAAAATCCGACCCGGATCAAGAACCGATGCGGATTGCGGTAAAATGGGCGCATCCCGCTAAGGAGAAACAATTATATGAAGCATGTAGCAAAAGACCCGGCATCGAATTCAGTCCTGTTTCACACCCCTTTTTCCCCCGTGTATTTCAGCTGTGCGCTGAAAAGTCTGAAATCCACAAGGATTTTATGTGTTACCGCACTTCTGTGTGCACTCTGTGCGCTCATCGATATCTTTTATCTGATGATCGGCGGGGCGTTTCTGCGGATTTATTTTTCGTTTATCGTTGCGGGACTTCTTTGCATGATCTCCGGACCCTTTCTTGCTATTCCTGCCGGATTTCTTGTCGATACGTTGAGCTTTTTGTTCTCGGGCGGTGATCCTGCGGGGTATTTCCCGGGATATGCATTATCGTCGATGCTGTCCTTTTTGATCTATGCACTGTTTTTCTACCGTGCACATCTGTCTCTGTCGAGAATTTTTATCGCGCGTCTGACGGTCAATGTGCTGATCAACGTCATCCTCGGCAGTGTCTGGAAGCACATTCTGTACGGAAATGCTTATATTGTCTATTTCATTTCGGGTGCCATCAAGAACATTGCGGTACTGCCGATCGAAGCTGCACTGATGCTGATCCTCTATCGCCGCATGGTGCCGATTCTGCAGAAGCTGCATCTGATGCCCGGAACGGTGAAGATCACAGTCCAGAGGCGCGATTATGTATTTTCCGCGATTGCCGGCGTGATCGGCGTTGCGGTTCTGATCCTGTATTATCTGTACAAGAACCGTTAATATGCACCGGTCAAATATCATCCTACGGACTGCCCGATCTGCGGCAGCCCGTTTTCATGAAAGGAATTTGTTTTGAAAACCCCCATCTACCGCATCATTTCTCTGTTGTCCGGCTCCAAGGGCAACTGTACGCTGGTGCGTGTCGGTAATACCCGTATTCTGATCGATGCCGGTATGAGCTGTCGGGCCATTGAGCGTGCGCTTTGCACGGTCGGAGAACAGCTTGCCGACATCAATGCCATCTTTATCACCCACGAACATTCCGATCATACCAAAGCGCTTCCCGTGCTTCTGAAAAAGCATCCGATTCCCGTACATCTGACCGACACCACGGCAAAAGAGCTGTGCCGCAGCGGATTTCCGTCGGACTGCTTTGCTGTTCATCCCGTTTGTTTTTCCGTCAATGTTTCGGCAGACCGGGAATCTCCCGTCATTGCGGTGCAGTCGTTTCCGATTCCGCATGACAGCCGCTGCTGTGTCGGCTATCGCTTCTGTGCGGAGGGAGAAGGATATCGGTTCTGTTCTGCCATCGCAACGGATATGGGCTGTGTGACAGACGAGATCCGTACCTCACTCTGCGGCGCAAGAGAAGTGATTCTGGAGTCCAATCACGATGAAAATATGCTGATGATGGGACCGTATCCGTATGATCTGAAGCGGCGGATTCTGTCCGATCACGGGCATTTGTCCAATACCTGTGCGGCGGAATTTCTGTGTGAGCTGACAGACGGCGGCGCAAAACATCTTCTGCTGGCGCACCTGTCGCCTGAAAACAACACGCCCGAGCTTGCGTATCTGACCGCGCAGGCAGCGCTGCGGCGCAAAGGACTCATTCAGGATGAGGATTACACATTGGCAGTTGCGCGGCGCGATACCCCGGTCATCCTGTGTGACATTCTGAACGACGAAGAAGATCGACCGATTCCGAAATCGGAGGAGGAGTGTGGATGCAATGAAGATTCTGTATGAAGATAAACACATTGTCTGCGTGGAAAAGCCTGTCGGTGTGCTGTCACAGAGCGGTGCGGGAGATTCTGCACTTCCCGATCTGGTGACATTGCTGACGGAGCGTGAAGCTGCGCTGGGCAATCCCGAACCGTATATCGGCGTGGTGCACCGTCTGGATGCGGGTGTCGGCGGTGCGATGGTCTATGCCAAAAAGCCGTATGCCGCGGCGGCGTTGTCTGAGGCAATCCGCGGACGCGATTTTACCAAGGAATATCTGTGTGTCGTCAGCGGCAGACCGCAGGAAGATGCGGGCGAATACCGCGATCTTTTGTGGAAGGATGCAAAAGCCAATAAGGTCTATGTTGTTGACCGAACCCGAAACGGCGTCAAGGAAGCGTCGCTTTCCTATCGTGTCTTGCAGACGGTTGAGCGGGATGGGGAAATCTACTCGCTTCTTCGTGTCGCGCTCGGTACCGGCCGCAGTCATCAGATTCGCTGTCAGCTGTCCCATCATGGCACGCCGATTCTCTGTGACGGCAAGTACGGCGGACACCGACCTGCGGATGTTTCGATGGCAGGCATTGCGCTGTGGTCGTACCATCTGGCGTTTGTACACACTGCAAACATGCAGGCAAACATGCAGGCAAACATGCCGAAATCCGAGTCAAAACAGGAAAAGCCGCTGTCCGCACGGATGCAGAAGCGGCAGGCGAAGAAGCCGGTATTTGAAAATCCCGATATCGTGTGTTTGCCGGATTGGAACATAGTACCGTGGGGATGGTTTGACCGTATAAGCTGAAAATACGTGTGAAATTTCTGTAATACCGCGGTGGAACGCTGAATTGGCAGGTGAACTTCAATGCATACATATACGACGATGGAGGTAGCCAAAATCATAGGCATACATCCCAATACCGTACGGCTGTACGAGGAATGGGGGCTATTGCCGCCCATAGAACGAAAGGCTAACGGCTATCGCATATTTACGGATTTCCACATCGAGCAATTAAGACTTGCCCGACTTGCATTCCAAATTGAAGTGCTGCAAAATGGATTGCGTAAAAAAATCATTTTAATGGTAAAAACTGCGGCTACGAAAGATTTTGATACCGCTCTTTCTCTAACAGAGGAATACAGAATACAACTTAGGCAGGAACGTGCGAATGCCGAAGAAGCTATCTGTATCGCAAAACAACTTCTATGCGGCGTAACCGAGGAAAATACCCATTTCTTAAAACGAAAAGAAGTGTCTGACTATTTGGATATTTCTATGGACAC
>JAFYTT010000102.1 GCA_017558715.1 Clostridia bacterium
AATATAGGTTCTTGTCGCGTTCTTGAAAAAACAGGTTTTCAATATGAGGGAACCTTAAGAAATAATGCCGTAAAGAATGGGAAAGTGATTGATATGAAAATGTATTCTCTGTTAAGGGAAGAACAGTAAAATTTCAGTTTGTCAGAGAGACAAATTCCAATTTATCGAATAGTACAAGGGGCTGACCGTGAGGTCAGCCCTTTCCTCATGCTCTTCTCACCCCAACGCCTTACTCATCGCCGCGCCGGTTTCGCTCTTGCTCACGGCATCAAGATGGCTGTAAATATTCGCCGTGGTACTCATATCCGAATGCCCCAGCCATTCCTGAATCTGCTTCATCGGCACGCCCTGCGCAAGCAGCACAGACGCGCACGAGTGCCGCAGGTTGTGGAAGCGGATCTCCTTCAGATTGTGCTTTTTCGGAAAAATGATGGTGGACTTTCGTTTTTGTCGGGTATAAAGCCCCACTAAACCATTGACATTATATCCGATAGGGTGTATAATGGTGCCATAAGTAAAATTGCTGGATTTGACAAATTCCAACAAACATTTTGCGTTCGAAAACAAAAACGATTTTATACTGAAAGGAAGGCTTTAACAAACGAAAGCCGTGGTAAGTCCGCTGAAATTTCATCATATTTCGTTGAGAGTGAAAGATTTTGAAGCATCCCTGAACTTTTATACGACGCTGACAAAACTGCATGTTGCAAAGCAGTTCTCGGCAAACGGCGGCAATGTCGCATATCTTGAGAATGCGGTGGGAGAAACGGAAATCGAACTCATTGCGATGCCGGAAAGTCAGACATTTGAAGGTAAGGGCATGTTTCTCTGCTTTGCAACGGATGATCTGGAGGCTGCTCACACTTATGCAGTCGAAGCTGGTATGAATCCTTCTCCTATCCGGAATCCCGAACCGACTGCAAAGTATTTTTATGTGTATGATCCCGACGGCGTATCTGTCCAGCTGCGTGAGTATCAGGCGTAAATGGATGAGCCTGATTTCTGACAAACTTGAAATGCTGCGGACAACCGCATGAGGGTTTCATTGCCGCAAACCCTCAAATGAATAAAACCGCCCGCACCGGCTCTGTAAGACGAGAGCATCGGTGCGGACGGTTTTCTTTTGTGGAATTATCGGGAGGGTGAAAAATCGGGCTTTTCACAGCGGGCATTCGGATCGTCCGGGAGGGTTTTGATATTGTAATAGTTGTTGCCGTTGTACTTCGCACGCGGACGCCACTCGATTTCGGTATTCGGTTCCGGAGCATAGAAGGTATTGTTCTCGAATACCCAGTCGTCGCTGTCAAACGGACCGCGGAACACCTGCACATCCTCCATGCCGAGATAGAACAGGTTATCATGGATACGGGTTCCGCCGTCGTTTTCATGGTTCCAGATCAGACCGTTGCGGTCATATTCACTGATGTTGTGGTGAATGTCATTGTTGCGTGTACGGTACATCAACAGCAGGAAACCGCCTTCGTTGTCGTGAGAGTAATTGTAGCGGATGGTGGTATCGTTGCAGGATATGTCAATATCAAACGCCTGACCGTCCTGCACGCCGTGGGTATAGCAGACTTCGTTGTACTGCATGATTGTACCGTCGGCATTGTGCGGCCAGACCGCAGCATTCGGTCCGATGCGCATTTCATAACAGCAGTGCTCGACATAGTTGTGCTCGATGAGCGCACCGATGGTGGAATTGACCAGAATGGCGTCACCGGCGGTGCGATAGATCTTGTTGCCGCGGATGACGAGGTTGGTACTGCCCAGCCACGGACCGACGGTGGTGTGGTAGAAGTTGTTGGTGGTGGCAAGATCGTTGTGATAATCGATGCCGCGTCCCTCTGCCCATGCGCTCCAGACCGAGATACCCGTGCGGTCGATGTCCGCGATGCGGTTGCCTTCCAGCAGAACGTCATCGAAGTTGGTCGGTACACCATCCTCGGTGCCGGTGGAAACGACCAGGATACCCTCGCCGGTAAAACGGGACATTTCGGCGTTGACGTCATGGATATCGCAGTTTTTGATGTGGATGTGGTGACCGGTGCCGTAGTTGTCCCAGCGGATCAGCACGCCGTAACGGTAGCGGTTGTTCGGCGACTTGACAAACACGCTGTGGGTGTGCGGTTCCAGCGCATGGAAAAACGGCTGTTTGAAGCGTGGATTATAGTTGGTGATCTCCAGTCCCTCAACTTCCCAATAATTCTGATTGAAGAACAGAACTGCCGCGCCCTCGAGAAAATTGCCTTCACGGGTGCCGTGGCTGCCGCAGCCGTCAATGCAGGGTTTCTGACCGCCGCCGTAGCTGCGGATACGGATAGGCGCGTCTGCGGAACCGTCACCCTTCGGATGCAGCTGACCTTCGAACACGCTGTCCGTGGCAAGCAGGATCTCATCACCGGGGAGGAAGGTCGTAGCATTAATCTTTTCGAGGCTCTGCCATGGGGTGATCGGCGTCAGACCATCGTTGTCATCGCATCCGAATCTTGAATCAACAAAATATTGCATAAATCAGATTCACTCCTTGTATACAAAACAGATTCTTCTGAACATGGAATTGTTACGTTCTTTCCCTGTTCGTTTGGTTTTATTATAACATCACTTCTGCAAAATGTCAAGGTATACACGCATGGTACGAAGAAAATGCTGTACTGCGGTTACTGTCTTTGAAATAACAGCGATTTTTTGTATAGAAAATCTTGACTCTCCGTAACACTTATGGTAAAATAAAGTCATAATATCGGTACATACCGATCATTCCAATATGATCAGAAAAGGATGATGAACGATGCGTTCCAAATATATGAAAATAGGACTGATGGTGTCGCTTCTCTGCATGCTGCTCTGTGTGTGTGTCTTTGCACAGACACCGGATCAGACACAGGAGCTGACGGTTTTGTTCACACATGACCTTCATTCCCACCTGCTGCCCGCCGCAACGGAAACGGGTGACGGGGAGTACGGTGGCTATGCCCGTCTGATGACCGCGATTCACGCAGAGAAGGAAAAAGCCCCGGATGCGGTTCTTTTAGACGGCGGCGACTTTGCGATGGGTTCGCTGTTTCAGACGGCGTATCCCACATCGGCGATTGAGCTTCGCATGATGGGGGCGATGGGCTACGATGTAACGACGTTCGGTAACCACGAGTTTGACTACCTGCAGTCGGGTTTGAAGTCGATGATGCGCGCCGCACTGGACAGCGGAGATCCGCTTCCGGCGCTTGTCTGTGCGAACTATCTGCCGCCCGTCGAAGGACAGGATGGCTATGATCCCGAGCTTTGGCAGGTCTATAACGATTACGGTGTCCGCGATTACATCATTTTGGAACGCGGCGGCGTGTATTATGTTGTGTTTGGTATTTTCGGCTTTGATGCGGACGACTGTGCGCCGAATTCAGGTATGGTGTTTGAGGACCCGATCACCGTCGCTGCGGAAACAGTCAAAGCCGCCGTTGCCGATTGTGAGGCGCAGTACGGACAGCACCCGGTTGTGATCTGTCTGTCGCACAGCGGTACCTCCGGCGGTCAGGGCGAGGACTATGCACTTGCACAGGCGGTTGAGGGGATCGATGTCATCATCTCGGGACATACGCATACCAAGCTGACGGAGCCGATTCGGGTAAACGGTACGCTGATCGTATCTGCCGACGAATACGGCAAAAACCTCGGTGTGCTCAAACTGACACAGGATGGGGAAGGGGTCTCTCTTGTCGATTATGAGCTGATTCCCATTGATGAAACCGTCGCGGATGACCCCGAAATCGCCGCGCTGACCGACAAATACAAAAAGACAGTCGAGGACGAATATCTCTCGAACTACGGCGTCACTTTTGATCAGGTGCTCGTTCGCAATCCGTATGCATTTGAGACCGATGATGAGGTATCTTCCCACCAGCACGAATCGCCCCTGTGCAATATCTATTCCGATGCTTACAAGTGGGCGGTTGAAAAGACCACCGGCAAAACCGTTGATGTTGCGATCACCGCGGCAGGCGTTGTGCGCGGAAGTCTTCCCACGGGCGATGTTACCGTGTCCGATACCTTCAATGCGGCATCGCTCGGTGTCGGAACCGAAGGAGAACTGATCGGCATTTATCTGACGGGCAAGGACCTCAAAAACGCCATTGAGCTTGACGCGTCGATTCAGCCTTTGATGTCTACGGCACAGCTCTTCATGTCGGGCGCGGAATACTCGTTCAATCAGTACCGCATGATCTTCAACAAGGTCGACTATGCGATGCTTCGCGGTGATGACGGAACGCTTTCCGAAATCGACGACGAACAGCTCTATTTTGTAGTCGCGGGCATGTATATGGGACAGATGCTCGGTTCGGTTGAGGAAACCTCGATGGGTCTGCTCAGTATCACGCCGCGTGATGAAGCCGGTAACCCGATTGCGGTTGATGAACTTGTCAACTATGTCGTTCGGGATGAAAACGGCACACCTCTCAAGGAATGGTACGCGATTGCGGATTATCTGCTCAGCATGGGCGGTGAAATGGATGCGCGTTACGCCTCGACCGACGGTCGAAAGGTGGTTTACGCAAGCTTGAATCCCGTCAAACTGCTTCGTAATGCAAATGTATTTACCTATGTTGTTCTGCTTGTGATTGCGGTTCTGATTGCGGTTATCGTGTGCGTTGTTCGTCTGATTGTTCGCCGCAGAAGAAGAAAAGCTGCTGTACGGTGACTTGAAGTATCGTGGCAGGATTCGAGGGGGTAACCCTGTCGAACTGACTATAAAAGAAAAAAGCCACCGTAGGTGACTTTTTTCTTTTATGTGCCTACCGAAGATACAGTAAACTGTATCTTCTCAGGATTCGATACCTGACAAGGA
>JAFYTT010000103.1 GCA_017558715.1 Clostridia bacterium
GCGGCGGATGGACATGTTTTCACCGATGGTGAAGATCATCTGCTTGAGCTGAGCTTCAACGGTGGTTTCGCCTTCGTAGGTAGCTGCGAGAAGAGCAGCAACGTCAGCGGGCTTTTCGGTGATGATGATGTGGAGCAGCTGTGCAACGAATGCCTTGAAGGTATCGTTCTTTGCAACGAAGTCGGTTTCGGAGTTAACTTCGATGATTGCGCCGACACCGTTTTCGATTGCGATGTCAACCAGACCTTCAGCAGCGATTCTGTCTGCCTTCTTTGCAGCAACAGCAATGCCTCTTTCACGAAGGATCTTGATTGCTTCGTCCATGTTGCCGTTTGCTTCTACGAGTGCGTTCTTGCACTCCATCATGCCGCAGCCTGTCTTCTTACGCAGTTCAGCTACGTCCTTTGCGGAAATGTTAGCCATGTTTTTATCCTCCTGAATTTTGATGAAATCGGAAATTATTCAGCTGCTTCTTCAACTGCTTCTGCAGCAGCTTCGGGAGCGTTCTGTTCGCCCTGCTTGCCTTCGACAACTGCGTCAGCGAGAACGGAAGCGATCAGCTTGATTGCGCGGATAGCGTCGTCGTTGCCGGGGATGATGTAGTCAGCATCGTCGGGATCACAGTTGGTATCAACGATTGCAACAACCGGAATACCGAGCTTCTTTGCTTCGAGAACTGCGTTCTTTTCCTTCTTGGGGTCGACAATGAAAACTGCTGCAGGCAGACCGGGCATGGTCTTGATACCGCCGTAGTTGCGTTCGAGGTCACCCATTTCCTTGATGAGCTTTGCAACTTCCTTCTTGGGGAGCAGATCGAAGGTGCCGTCTTCCTTCATCTTTTCGAGGTTGGTAAGTCTTGCGATGGACTTCTTGATGGTCTTGTAGTTGGTCAGCATACCGCCGGGCCATCTTTCGTTGACATAGTACATGCCGCAGCGTTCTGCTTCTTCCTTGATTGCGTCAGCTGCCTGCTTCTTGGTACCGACAAACAGAATGTTGCCGTTGTCTGCTGCGGTTTCGCGAACAAACATGTAAGCTTCTTCAAACTTCTTAACGGTCTTCTGCAGGTCGATGATGTAGATACCGTTTCTTTCGGTGAAGATGTACTCTGCCATCTTCGGGTTCCATCTTCTGGTGTGGTGGCCGAAGTGAACACCAGCTTCGAGCAGCTGCTTAATGGTAATAACTGACATTTTAATGTCCTCCTGTATGGTTTTTTCCACCACAGAACCGCCCTCGTCCCACTGACACGCATCCTGCGTGAACCACGGAGGTACGGAATCGGGGTCTGTGTGTGTATTTGATTCGTCCGTGAGGATTCTGCCCTCAAAGACCTATCTATTTTACCACATATTTTATTTATTTGCAAGTATTTTTCGAAATTTCACAAATTATTTACATTTCAGGACCGATGAAACAAACGCTTCCTCCCTTTTCCGCTGTCTCCCCGTGTACAACGGCAGTCCTCCGGACCGATGTCAACCAGGATCGTGTCGCGTCCGATACAGCGGATCTTCTCCCATCCGATAACCACATGTTCCTGCGAAAACAACGCACCAAACCCGCCCGACGGCACAACGCACAGCGCACAGATACAGCCGTTTCCCCGATCAAACAGCAGATCCGAAACACATCCGATGCTTTCCGCGTCACACAGGCGGATGACTTCCTTTGCGCGCAGCTCGGAAAATGAGACTGTCACAGCATCACCCCCGGCGGTATTCTATGCCCGGGACAGCCGCCGTATTCTGCAGATCATCCGTCAAAAATCGAAAAAACAGTTGCAAACACAAAGCAGATATGGTATAATATAAAGAAAACACACTCAGAGGAAGGTACTCATTATGGCTCAGAGAATCAATCAGGGACAACACAACGCCAACAACGAATTCGGCAATTATGTAGAATACTGCGTCGAAAAGCGCCCCGAGGGTGCATACCGCCGCAACCGGATTCTGCTCGTGGTCATCTGCGTACTCGTTGCCGTCTCTATCATTCCCGTTGTCACATGGTCTGTCGCAGGCAAACTGTTCATCACCTTTGTTCCCGTCTGGATGGGTCTTTGCGGCATTGCATACTGGTTTTTGTCGCGTTTCGTCAACATCGAATACGAATACCGCATCATTCAGGGTGAATTCCAGATGGATATCATCTACGGTCAGCGCCAGCGCAAAGAGCTGATGTCCTGCCGTGTCCGCGACATGGAAATCATCCATCCGCTCGACGATGCCGGTAAGGCAGCCCTCGCTTCCTGCAGCCATGTCGATGACTGCTCCATCTCGCAGAAAAAGCCTACGCCCGACGTCTACTACTTTACTTATACCGAAAACGGCAAGAAGTACGGTCTGGTCTTTGAAGCAACCAAAAAGACGCTCGATATCATGAAGTTCTACAACGCATCGGCTCTGACCTTCTCCGATACGCTGCGCCACTGATCCCATTCTGTCATAATCCCGATCCTGCGCGCATATCCTGCCCTCAAGAATATGGTTTCAATGAGGTACCGATATGCACCGCAGACCTTTTTTCGCCGCACTCCTTTTCCTGCTGTCGTTTGCATTGGCAGGATGTGCTCTCGCCCAACCGACACCGACGGAACTGATGATGATGTTTTCGGAGCCGTTTTTGTGCGGCTTTACGTATGATGACGGTTATGGGGAGCCTGTAACTGTGTCACTATTGCGCGATAAGGCGGGAGATCTGCTCACGGTATACGGAACACACGCAACCACCGTGTTTTTTCACGACGGTGCATCTCTTTCCATCCGCACGCGCGGCAATGAGGATATCCCGCCGCTGACGATGCCGATTCCAGCTGACCCTGATACGGGAGCCGTATCGTCACTGTCGCTGTTTTCCGTGGTCCCCGATGACAGCGGTTCCGTTTGCCGCACCGACGACGGATTTCTCGTCACAAGTGCAGACGGCAGTTATACCGCAGCCTTCACAAAGGATCGCATGCCATTCCGTATCACACACAACGGTCGGTGCGCCGAGATTACCTCCTTTACCGCACCCCCGCCCGCATGATGCGATTTCACTCCAGAAAGATTCGGAAGATCAACAAAATCATGGAACTGTTATCAAAGCAACGAAAAGCCAAGCTCGAGGCTTGCATCAGTTTAGAGCATCTGGTTCATAATTTCAATGCGGTTCGCGCCGTCACCGACAGCCGCATCTGCTGTGTCATTAAGGCAGATGCCTACGGACACGGTGCGTGGCAGTGTGCCAGAACGCTTGCCGCGGCAGGTGCCGATTTCTTTGCGGTCTCCTCGATTGCGGAAGCGGAAGAGGTACGTCTTGCACTTGCCGACTACGGAGATGCGATCGGGATTCTGATTCTCGGCTATACCATTCCCGACAACGCCGATCTGCTCATCCGCTATAACATCAGCCAGACGGTGTTCTCCCGCGACTATGCAGATGCTCTGCGCGATGCCATCCGCGATTACAAGCTCGACGGAATTCTGCCGCAGGATGCGACCCTGAACATCCATATCAAAATCGACACCGGCATGAATCGGCTGGGATTTTCACCGGACGATACCGACAGTATGCTTGCACTCGGCGGGATCCGCGACTTTTCTGTCGAGGGTATCTTCACACATTTCGCGCAGGCAGACACACCGTCATCTCCCATGACCGAGGTACAGTTTGCGGCATTTCGTTCCGCACTCGACACCCTTGCCGCGCACGGTATGACCCCGCCGATCCGTCATGTATGCAATTCCGCCGCGATCACAAATTTTCCTGCGATGCATCTTGACATGGTGCGCTTCGGCATTGAGCTCTACGGACTCGCGCCGTCCGCCGAAACCATGCTCCTGCCCGTCAAGCCTGTCATGACACTGAAAACGGTCATCTCCCACATTCACACCGTCTCCAAAGGACAGCCGATCGGATACGGAGCTGCTTATATTCCCGACCGCGAACTCCGTGTCGCAACTCTCCCCATCGGGTATGCCGACGGCTTTATCCGTGCGTATGCGGAAGGTGGTTCGGTCGTGATCCGCGGCAAATCCGCTCCCATCTGCGGGCGCATCTGCATGGATCAGTGTATGGTCGATATCACAGACATTCCCGGAGCAGGCATCGGAGATGAGGTCATCCTGTTCGGGGAAGGTGCTCCGTCCGCCGATGACATTGCCGCCCGCGCGGGAACGATCGGCTATGAGGTACTCTGTCTGATCGGGAAGCGCGTTCCGCGTGTCTACACGAGATAAATATCATAAACGCAAAAACGCGCCGTATCGGACGATGATCCGTACAGCGCGTTTGTTATTTTCTGATTATTCTGCGGAAATTGCCGCCGGTGCCGCCCAGTCGATGAACTTTTCACGGATGCCTGCGGTCTCGGTATCACCCTCATGGATGACAATGCGGTACTTGAAGTTCAGGGACTGTCCCGCTTCGATGATTTCCTCACCGCCGAGATAGTAGCGGTTCGGTGCAAACAGACCGTAGTTGCGGGAATGCCAGTACGTCGGATACTTGGCATTGGATTCGTTGTCAAAGACAGCAACGCCCGCGACATGACCGCCCTCAGTCGTACCGAAATAGTCGTTCCAGTCAGATCGCTTCATCCAGATCTCATCTTCGCCGACAGCACCCCATGCATTGGTCAGCGTACCGGTTCTGTCCGCACGCAGATTTTCATCCATACGGACAGCAATGGGACCCGCTTCTTTTGTCGCACCGAGCGTCACACGACCGTACGCCGCAATCAGCGTCAGATCGACATCGAGATAGGTCACACCTTCCTCGGGCTGGGTCATGGCAACGGTCGTCACATCGTTGCACAAGGGATTGCCGTCCTCATCGGTCCATGTATTTTCTGCGGTAAACGCGCAGTAAACGGGACCTGCCACAGTTTCTGTGATCTTCTGCGTTTTGATATAGCCGTAATGCGGATTTTCGTTCCAGGTATCGACCTCGGCGGACACAAAACCGGTTTCGGCATTTTCGACCTTGACGCTGCCATGGGAGAACCAGATCGAGCGGTGATGCGGATGCTCCTTGACTTCAAAGTCGTAGCGGGTAATGTTTTCCCCATACTTGTTGACAATCGGTCCGATGTGCGGCTTTGCAAAACCGATGTTGTAGCGGTATGCAGTATATTCCGCACCGTCCGCCATCAGCGCAACGCGACCGGCATCCGCAAGATCGACTGCGGCAAAGCGGTCAGAGGAATCGGTGTTGACGAGCGTCAGAGAGGCCCCCTCGCCCTTTGCAAGGAAATCGAGAATAAAGGACAGACGGTAGCCGTCCTCTGTCTTCTGCAGCTGTGCGGGAAGAATCTTGCCGCCGTCGTAACGGAGCGCAACCGCCGCCGCGGGATTGATGTCTCCGAGCTGTTCTGCCGTGACTGTCGTATGCATCAGCGCATGACGTCTTGCGTGTGCGCCGGCTGAAATATGAAATTTCATGGTAATCAGATTCCTTTCACGAAATGATTTTCTTCATTATATCACATTTCGTAAAAAAATCAAGAGGTTCCCGAAAATCAGTGGACATTTTCCTGCAGATGATCCCGTAATGACCCGATGCGGTTTAACCGAACAGAAGCCCCGTTGTAACGGTCAAAAACAGCATAAACGCAGGGATCGTACTGCCGCCAAACAGCTGCGGCATCGTGTGCTGTCCGGTTCTGATGCTCGAAACATAGACGGGGAGAACGAGCATAGCGCCAATGATTGCCGGCAGATACAGTCCGAAATACACAAGCATGATGACAGGACCGACACTGCCGCAGGCATGACCGCTCGCTTTGATATGAAAGACCCGATTGAGCACAAGCATACCGATACCGCACAGCAGATATTCTATATAGATCAGCTTCAGTTCGACCGGCGCGGAAAAGACAAACGCCGCTGTTGTTCCGAGCAGATAGCCGACAAAGGAAAACAGCATCGCAAGACTGCGCTGTCCTTCACGTCCTCTGTCCTTGTATTTGGGAATATATTTCTGCAGAGGATAAGCCAGCGTCGGAAGTACGACCAAAAAGAACAGTCCGCCAAGCAGATGCCCGATCCCTCCGATATAGTCGGTATGTGTCATATAAACAATGAGCAGAAGCGCCGCCGCAAATACAGGCGGAACCGTAATTCTGCGAATGATTTTGAATCCGTTTTCCATAAGTCCTATGACCCTCTTTCTTTTGATTTTTGCAGATGCCGGAAAACAAACCGCGCATATTTCTGTGTTGCAAATCACGTTTCGCCCGTTTGCTTTACCGACATCTGGTTTTCGTTACTATTATACACAACTATTAGAGATTTGTCAATAGGTTTTCCAAAATCGATTGCATGTTTTTTATGACAGTTTTTTGCATAAAAAAGCACTGTCGAGAGGATTCCCGACAGTGCTGCATTTTATTCCGTTGATGAAGGGCGGCAATTATTCGCCGAGTTCCTTTTTGAGCCAGACTGTACCGATATCAAGTGCCGCGAACAGACCGTTCTTCTGACCCTGCTTGAGTACCTTCTGCGTGTCATCGGTCGATACGACCTGTACCAGAATGTTATCCGGAACCTGCTGTCCGTTCACTTCTTTATTGGAAAGAACAAGCAGCAGCAGTGCCGCACGATCGTTCTTCATGTCGCCCCAGACATAGGCATTGTCCTGACGGATCAGAGGCTTGCCCTGGTACATCAGGTAATTTCCGCTGACAGTTCCATTAGCCATGGTTATACCTTCTTTCTATCATCACTTCATGTTTATTCTTACTTCTATATCAACAATACTTGATTGTCAGTTTGCTTTTTCGTACAGATACGGGTCCGGAATGTTGATCTTGCGGATATCCGCACCGACACCGCGCAGCTTTCCGACAATATCGTCATAACCGCGCTCGATGTGCTGAATGTCTTCAATTTCCGTTCTGCCGGCGGTTGCAAGCGCGGCAATGACCATTGCGGCACCCGCACGGAGGTCGACCGCACGGACAGGCGCCGGCGTCAGCGCCTCAACACCCTCGACAATGGCGGTTTTACCGTCAACCTTGATCTTTGCGCCCATACGCTTGAGTTCTTCCACATAGCGGAAGCGTCCGTCCCAGACACCCTCATACAGGGTAGAAACGCCGTGTGCCAGACACAGCAGCACGCACATCTGCGGCTGTGCATCCGTCGGGAAACCGGGATACGGCAAGGTTCTGATATTGACGCGGTGCAGCGTTTCTGCGGGAGAAACAATGACCGATTCGTCAAGCTCTTCCACACGGATACCCATCTCCTCCATCTTTGCGGAAATGGATTCCAGGTGCTTGGGAATGACGTTATTGATGCGAAGCGTTCCGTGCGTTGCGGCAGCGGCAATCATAAAGGTTGCGGCTTCGATCATATCGGGAATGATGGCATAGGTACAGCCGTGGAGCTTTTCAACGCCCTTGACCTTGATGACATCCGTACCGGCGCCGGAAATTTTGGCACCGCACGCATTGAGGAAGTTGGCAAGGTCGACGACATGCGGTTCTCTTGCCGCGTTTTCAATGATCGTCGTTCCCTTTGCACGGGCTGCGGCAATGATGACATTGATCGTTGCGCCGACGGTATTGTTGTCAAAATAGATCTGACCGCCGCGGACACCGCCCTCGGTCTTACATTCAATACAGCCGTTGTCAACCGTAATTTCAGCACCCAATGCTTCAAAACCCTTGATATGCTGGTCAATCGGTCTGACACCGAAGTCACATCCGCCGGGGAAGCCTGCCGATGCACGGCCGAAGCGTCCGAGCTCTGCACCGAGTACATAATAGGAAGCGCGCATTTTGCGTACCAGATCATACGGAGCGGTACCGCCCATGATCGCGGTGGTATCGATCTCCACTGTGGTCGGATTGAGGCGGCGGACAGATGCGCCCATCGCACGGAGAATATCAAGAGAAATGGTCACGTCGCTGATATTCGGCAGATTTTCCAGCACACAACGATCCTCGATCAGAATCGATGACAGGATCACCGCGACCGCGGCATTTTTCATACCGCTGATCTCAACGGCACCCATAAGCGGTTTGCCGCCGTTTATAACGATTTTTTCCATGAAAACACCTTCTGTAATAGCGTATTTGCGGATAACGGATTCTATGTAGGGAGGAAACAAGCGTCCTCTCTCCCGTACACAAAATATCAAAAGATCTCCCGGTTCCGAAACGGAAGAAACGGTAAATTTCAGTCAAAGCGGCTTACGTGATGACCGGGAATCGGTCCCACATCCATGGTTTCCATGCCCGATCAGGTGCATTTTCAAACCATAAAATACCGCACAGTATAGTATACCATTGTTTTCCGTTTCATGGAAGAGCAATTTCAAAATATTAACGATTTGTTCACGATAATTTTACATATCAGGACGCTTCCTGTCAGCTGTCAGATGCAGAAAGGGTCTGTTCCGTCTGCCGTACCACGCCGCCCGTAATACTGTCACAGAGGACATCGCGGCGGATCGGCATCTGCGGCTGTATCTCCAATCGGTAGTCCAGCAGCCACGACGGACGCAGATACAGCATCCCGGCATCATCCCACAGCATATAATAAACCCGCTGCATGGAAGCAATTTCACATCCCGCATCGGTATGCTGTGCCGCATGCCCGAGTCCCTCGTCACGACCTTCCCGGTCAAGGGTCATATGGCGCATCCGCTCGGAAAAGAGGATGTTCAACTGATCCAGTGTCTTGACGCGGTACGTTTCGTCCGGCAAGCACGGCACCCACGTCCCGGACATATAAAGAACCGTTCCGTCGCGGATGAGAACCTGCATCTCGGTATCATAAATTTCGGCAGCGCTTCTTGCGGCACTTCGATATACGATTTCCTCGCGGTATACTGCAAGATGAAGTCCCTCATCATCCGCCACCGTGTAAAATGCGGTCAGGCGCGGACGCAGACGAACACCGGTGGATTCGCCCGATGACCCCGACGGTGTCAATCCCAGCAGAAAATCGTATGCCGCCTGTGTATCCGTTTCAGCCAAAGCGGCATCGGTCGGGACAAGGGCTGTACCGTCTGCAGACAGATTTTCAAGCAGCGCTTCATAACGGTCTCTGTCCGCACCGTCACGCACATACAGCAGATATAGATTATGGTAGTATTCTACGGTATCTCCGTTTTCAAACAGCAGCGAAACACCGGTCGATGCGGGAAGCAGATACGCACCTGCAACCGTCGAGCCGACCATTGCGGAATACGCGGTACGGTACGCGGCATCCGATACGGGAATCCGAAACACGTGCTCACGGACAACCGCCGTCGGAACCGTATCCGCATCCAAACGGACATCGGTCTCGGCAAGCAGTGCCGCCGCATCTTCAATTGCCGCACGGCTTACGGTGTTTACGCCGCGGTCATTGCGCCACAGAAGAAATCCGAGCAGAAGATCCGCAAGACACAGACAGACGATGAGAAACCATCGCACTCTGCTCCAGTTCATATTCCGATGTTTCCCCCTTCCCTGTCGTGCAATGCTGTCAACTTGACTGTTTCCGGCATTGCAGTGAAATATTCCGTTTGAAACGAAATGTGAAATCTTGCTGTTGCAAGGCGAAATTCGCACTTCATGCGAGTGAAATTTTCCGCTTTCAGCGAAAAGTGAATATAACCATTCGCTCAAAGGGCAGATCACTTCCCTGTTGTCCTCAGAACAACCGAAACGTCCGTTGATGATTATTGAATCCCGATCCAGTCGGCAGAAAATGTTCCCCACGAGTCGTGACTGTCACACAGATACGCCATGGACAGCGGAATCTCTGCTGCCGTCACTTCATCCATCGTGTCAGGCAGATCGGCATCGGGCTGTGCGGCGGAATTCTGCGAAAGCTCCAGTGCCATCGCCTCTGCCATGACCGACTGCGGCAAAAGATACTGTTCCTCCTCCGACAGCACAGCGTCACAAAGGTACAGCTCCAGCTCCGTGATGACGCCGCCGCTTGCCCGCAGAACCATTGCAGGCAGAATCACGCCGGTATCATCCAGCAGAGGAATCCCGCGGTACGTATAGCCCCAGGTCAGAACAAGCGTATCTGCATCCTCCGTCGACGACAGCTCCACATCGGTCAGTGTGCAGGATAACGCATCACCGCCGAACATCGGGTCTGCCGCTGACAGCAGAGACAGCAGTTTATCGGATGCACGCAAGTATTCTGACAAAAGATAATCCTGACCGATGCTGGCATAACCGAGATAGTCAGCCGGATCAAGACCGCCCTCCTGCAGTGCAACATAACGGATCACAGACGCGGTATTGGAAACGGTCAGACGTCCGGATGCATTCAGATAGATCCGGTCCCCTGCACCGTCCGTATAATAATTGTCCGCCTCGCCCTCACGGAGACCGAGCAGACCGAGTACAGAAGAAAGCTTCTGCGGCTCATCGTACAGCCGTGCGGGATCATACCTACCCCTCTCGATCCGCGGCATACTGTAAACACCGTCAAGCGATACGGTGACACCGCATACCGTGTCGGAGAAAGTCAGCGTCCCCGTCTGTACCTGTTTGGACAGTGCCGCCATCGATGCGATC
Organism: Clostridia bacterium; assembly: GCA_017558715.1. GTDB lineage: Bacteria > Bacillota > Clostridia > Oscillospirales > CAG-272 > RGIG3925. The sequence goes on from JAFYTT010000103.1 coordinate 10,517, forward strand.
ACTTCATCCAGCGCACTGTCTGCCGCACGCACACGGCTGTCCGCATCCGAATCAGTCGTCCCGACATCTTCTTCCGCAGACCGGGCTTGCGGTTTCCCATTGCCGTTTGCCGGTAAAAAAAGTGTTACCGCACCGCGGTCATCACACGTTACCGCACAGACAACCGTCGGATCCGGCATCGGAAGCGCAGATAACAGCGATTCATCCTCCCAAAGCAGTCCTGCCGGAATCAGAAACAGTTCTCTGACGTAAGCGGCATTACCGCCGGCATATTCATCAAGCACCGCCATCGCGGTTTCACTGTCCTCCTCGGAATAGGTATAGGCGCGAATAACCGAGGACGGAAGTGCGCCATGATAACGGACATACACATAATTGTCCATGCCGATGCAGGCGGACAACAGGCGACACCCTGCATCCGCATCCATGGCATACCCGATACCGTCCGCACCGAACAGTGCGCGCAATGTCGGAAACAGAACCTCATACGGCTTGGATACCGTGTCGGAGGCATGAAGCACACAGGTCTCCCCACCAAAGCGACGGTATGCCAGCAGATTGGGAGATACCCGTTCGGTATCCATACCGAAAACATATTTTGACTGCTCGCCGGAAGCATAGATCACCATACGGTCCGCCTGCGGCAGCGTCTCCTCTCCTGTGCTGTTCTGTCCGATCACAAGTAAGATCGTCAGCACGAGCATCAGCACGGTCAGCAAAAAAATGAGAACGGATTTGATGGCTTCCACGGGAGAAAACATGCGATGCTGCTTCATGCGTCCGTCTCCTCCTGCACCTCATCGGCAAGCGGCGTGCGGAGCGGCAGAATGACCGTCAGCTCCGTACCTTTTCCCACAGCACTCTTTAATTTGATCTTACCGCCGTGCGCCTCAACAAGCTCTTTTGCAATGGCAAGACCGAGACCCGTACCGCCGGCACCCGTGGTTCTCGATTTCTCCACGCGGTAAAAGCGCTCAAACAGGTGCGGCTGGTCTTCCTTGGGAATGCCCATACCGTTGTCGCGTACGCTGACCGCCATATGGGTTCCGTTTGCCGCCGCACGGATCAGAATCTGACCGCCGTCGGGCGTATATTTGACCGCATTGGTGAGAATATTCAGAAGCACCTGCTCAATGCGGTCTTTATCGGCAGTAATTGCAGGCAGATGATCGTCCAGCTTGACGGAAAGCGTATGACGGTGTTCCGCAATATCGTTTTTCACGACCTCGCACAGATGACGGATGACCGCCTCCATGGAAAACTCGGAAATTTCCCACTTGGTGCGGTTGTTGTCGAGTCTTGAGAGAACAAGCAAGTCACCGACGATGCGCGTCATACGGTCGGATTCCTCCACCGCCATCGAAAGAAAGCTCTCGCGCATATCGGGCGGCATATCGGGATACCGCAGAACCGTTTCCGCGGCACCCTTGATGGAAGTCAGCGGCGTACGCAGTTCATGCGAAACATTGGCAACAAATTCGCGGCGGCTGCGATCCAGCTCATATCGACCCGTCACGTCGTGAATGACCGCTATGACACCGGTCAGCGTTTCGTTGTTCTCCATATAACGGAAATTGCCCAGCGACACGTCGAACACGCGCTCCCGCAGTGCAATTTCACGAATGACATACCCCTCATCGCCGAACTCCGTATCACGCTCCAGCGCCGCACGGAAAATCGGATTGTCCTCAATGCCGCACAGATGCAGAAGCCACGGCAGCGTCAGGATCGTGTCCTCGTTATCGGCGGCTTCTTCGTCTCCTGCCGAGGATGTATCCGTCATCAGCTGTACAAACAGATCACGCGCCGTGGTATTCTGGTGCATGACCGAACCGTCATCGCGGAATGCGACCACGGCATCCTTCAGATAAAAGAAGACGGTTTCGAGCTTTTTCTGTTCGCCCGATACCTGATCGATCGTGTTTTTCAGAACCGATTTCATATGATTGAACGTATCGGTCAATGTACCGATTTCATCGCGGGAATGGACATCGATTTCCTGCTCAAATTCACCTGCCGCAATCTGCTGCGCGCCGCGCGTCAGACTCTGAATCGGCGAGGTAATGGTCTTGGCAAGGAAAAAAGAGAGCAGAATCGCAAACAGCGTACCGAACAGCAGCGCCTGCAGAATGATGGAGAACAGCATCCAGTTCAGCTCCTGCATTTCTTCTTTGCTGTCGCGGACATAGATCAGATATGTCTCCCCTTCTTCCTCCGAGGAAAGACGCATGCAGAAGTCAAAGTATTCCGCGCCCGCACGCTGCACCGCACCGTCACCGCCGCGCATAACGGACAGGATATTCGGTGTCAGATACACAGTCTCGCCGACGGCAAACATCGACGACGGATCGGAGACCGCAAGCACGAGCCCGTTTTCATCGAGCACCGCCGCAGAACGGTTGGCATCCAGTCCGAGCGTACCGGAATAGGCGTGCAGAGTAATCTCCAATGCCGCCGCACCGTCACCGCGGACAACGGCACCATGCAGATATTCGTAAAGCTCCGTATGCTCATCAAGGCTCTCCTCCATCTGCGTGCGGAAATCGTCCGCAAAATGCATGGATACGCCGTTGAGCAGAATCGTGCCGACAACCGCCATAACCGTTGCGATAAAAATAATTAAAATCAGAATGATCTTGAAATACAAGCTTCGGTACAATCCGCTCACCGTCCTCTCCTTTGAAAATGTTTATAAGAACCTATCTGATTATGCAAGATAATAGCCGTAGCCGTGCTTGGAAAAAATATATTCGGGGTGCGTGGGGTCTGCCTCAATCTTGTTGCGCAGACGGCTGACCGTGACATCGACCGTTCGCTTATCACCGAAAAATTCCTTATAGCCCCACACCGATTCCAGCAGCTCCTCGCGCTTGAACGGCTTTCCCTGATTTGCCGCCAGAAACGACAAAAGATCATACTCGATTTTGGAAAGCGCGATCATAACGCCTGCCTTTGTCACCTGATATTTCTCGTTGTCGATGACGAGATCGCGGATTTTGAGCACCGTATCCGATTTGCTGTCACCCGTGACGACCTCATTGGCACTGCGGCGCAGATTCGCCTTGATACGCGCAAGCAGGACATTGATGGAAAAGGGCTTTGTCACATAGTCATCCGCACCGAGGTCAAGCCCCAGAATCTTGTCCACGTCCTCTTCCTTTGCCGTGACCATGATAATCGGCGTATCCATACGCATCCGGATCCCGCGGCAGACCGTGAAGCCGTCCATTTTCGGCAGCATGATATCAAGCAGGATCAGATCGAAATTCCCCTTGAGTGCTTTGCGCAAGCCCTCTTCACCGTCGGATGCGATCTCATAATCGTATCCCGCCTGCATCAGATTGAACGCAAGCACCTGCGCAATATTTTTTTCGTCCTCGACAATCAGTATCTTCTTTTTGCTGTCTGCCATTTCACAGTCCACACCTTTCTTATCATCTAAACATTTCGTCCGAAGGGCGAAATATATCACTCGCCAAAGGCGAATATCACCGCAAAGCGATATCGCAGTTTCGCACTTGCGAAGCTATATCACTCAGAGAGCGCCCTCATCTGAAACATCATGCTTACGGGAACACCACCGGGGTATCCGTCAGTGCAATGGCCGCGGGTGTTGTTCCTGCATTCTCCAGCCGGAGCAGCAGCGGTTCCAATGCCTCTGCCGCCGCAGCAGTACAGTGCATGCGGATAACCGGATAGTAGCTGGACTTCATCGCTGCATCGATTTTTGCAAGCACCATGTCCGCTGAATACGCAGGATCGTGATCCATGGCGGAAATGTTCCAGTCCCACATGATATATCCAGCATCCAAAAGTGCCGTTTTCTGAGCATCCGTGAGCACCAGTCTGCCGGAACGCGAACCGTTCGGACAACGGATCAGGCGCACCTTTCGGCGAATAAGAGCATATAAAAGCTCGTTTTCTTCGTCAAAGGAAGCGAGGATATCCTCTGTCTTCTGCATAGAATACTCGTCTCCGTTCATGCCGTGAAGACCGAGGGCGTGCCCCTCCGTGATGATCCGCAGAACCAGATCGGGGTATTCCGACATCTGCTCACCGCTGACAAAAAAGGTCGCCTTTGCCTTATGCGCGGCAAGGGTATCCAATAACACCGGCGTGTTGGTATCTTCAATATCCTCAAAGGTCAGATAAACCGTGGCAGAACGGTAGCCGTCCTGCGGCTGATCCACAGGTTCCGTCACAGGCTCTGTCACGGGCGCATCTGTCGTTTCCGTTTCGTCAGCGGTCGGCGGTGCATACACGGCAAGCAGCTCGGAAAACTGCTTTTTCTGACCGCCGTCACAGATACGCACCGATTTGTGGTCGTCCGATATTTCAAAGGTCCAGCCGAAATACCTGCACATTTCGCGCATCGGCAGATACCGTTCCTTGGAATACAGCATTGTATTGACCAGCAGCAGTGTACCGCGCTCCGTCTGTGCATAGGAGCTGTCGTTGATGTTGAAGGACAGATATTTTTCGGTCTCCGTGTCCTGAATGACAAAGACCGTATGGTTTTTCGCCGCGCCGCGCCTGACACGCATATCGGCAATCTCTTCATAAAAAGACAACGGGATCCAGAAGTCCTCCGTTCCTCCGATGATATATCCCAGCGACGGATAATACATGTCCATCGCCCATGCGGTGTCGTTATAGAACAGTGTCGGGGTTTTCACCTCAGTAGCATGAAGCTTTGGCAGTGCCACCGTACCGACAAGGAAAGCGGCAGCAATAAGCCATACCGCCGCAAAGCGAAGCCATCCCGCACCTTGTTTTCTGCGTCCGATCACGGCTGTACTCCTTCCGATTCCGTATCAATCCGGCTGTAATAATATGCCACAGCAAGATCAACGACCAGACCGTAGCTCTTGGTACCCTCGGTCTGTCCCTGCACCTTCAGATACGTGTCGTTGACCGCACCCGAAATATCGGCGGCGACGTTGTCTCTGTATTGATCGTAAAAGTCATTGTATGCCTGCATTTCATAGCGGATGCGCATATCCAGCGTGTAGAAGGTGTCCTCCCACAGGTCTCTGTTCGCAGAATACAGGGCGTTTGACAGATACTCGACCAGATTGACATATCCAGAATAGCGCGTATACGGCTGATCGGAATTGATGCAGACGAGAAACGCGATGAAGTTCGCTTCTTTCTCTCTGGCAAAACCGCGCTGATGGGCAAGCTCATGTGCCGCGGTAAACGGCAGCGAATAATCCGGGAAATTGACGTTAAGGTTTGCCTCGCCCGTAAAGAACGTATAGATGCCCGTGATGTGCGTGTACGACATCGGCTCACTCAGAATGACGGGCTTGACGGCGGAGGAGAAGTTGGAAAAAATCGGGTGATCGCGGTGAAGGCGTTCGTAGCCGATCATCAGATCACGGCACATGCGGTCATAATTTTCAAACGGCATGACAGACGCGCCGCCGAACGCAAAATCGACGTCACCACAGAGCTTGTTTGCCTCGTTGATCGCCCACTGCATCGTTTCTGCAAGCTGTACCGCCGACACCTTTTCCTCTGCAATTCCGAGACGGTCGGACAGAGGAGAGGCGCTGGAACCGATCCCGAGCATCGGAACAAACAGCGTAAACAGAATACAGACGACCGACAGAAGCACGCATACATAGCGCATACCCGCACGCAGGGAGTGTTTTGTGAAACGTACGGCAAGTCCAATCAGCACAGCGAGCAGGACAGGCGATGCCATCAGAAGCCCTTCCGCCAGCGAAAACGGCAGAAGTCCGGTAATTTTGGCAAATACAAAACGCAGTACACTGCCGTACCAGCGATTGACGGCATCGGCAAAAGCAGGGGTGACACGTCCAACAAGATAGATCACCAGCGTAATCAGCGCCGCGGCAAACGAAATGGGAAGAATCGGCGGAACATAGCGTTTGAAACGGATTTTCAACAGTTCAAGCTTGGTTTTCGACATTGTTCATCGCCGTCCTTTCGTCAAAATAAGGCATCAAAGCCAGAAAATCATCGGGGATTGCCGCATACAGCGTCATGCGTCTTTGGGAAACCGGGTGACGGAATGCGGTCATTCTGCAATGCAGTGCCTGCCGTCCGATCAGCGCATCATGTTCCTCACCATAAAGAAAATCGCCGAGCATCGGACAGCCGAGATGCGCAAAATGCACGCGCAGCTGGTGTGTCCGTCCCGTAATCGGCTGTGCCGCACAGAGCGTCAGATCTCTGCCGTCGGGTGCTTTGCCATACGCCAGCACGCGGTAAAGTGTCCGTGCGGGTGCACCGTCGTTCTCGGTTACAACCCGCGTAATGACGCTGTCCTCAAGCCGTTTGATGCATCCGCCGATCTCACCGATCTTGGGTGTCAGACGACCGACCAACACACAGAGGTATTCCTTTTCCACCGTCCCTGCCGTATGTGCACACTGAAAATGGTACGCCGCGGCGCGCGTTTTGGCAACGGTGACAAGTCCCGAGGTATCACGGTCGAGCCGTGAGCAGGAACGGAAAACAAACGGCACGCCGCGTGTTTCAAACAAATGCGCAAGACCGTTTGCAAGCGTGTCGGCATAATGCCCGTGAGACGGATGCGTCGGCATATACGGCGGCTTGTTGAGCACCATGATCGCATCGTCCTCATAGAGAATATCAAGGGGCATTGGGGTCGGCACAATGTTGTCGGAGGATGCGGTGTCGTCGACCGCCAGAGAAAGGGTGTCACCTGCCTGCAAGACATAGCGCACGGTGACATGCGTACCGTTTGCAAGAATTCCGACAGGGTCTTTTTTGAGTGCGGTGACCTGCGCGCCGGACAGATGCAGAACGGTATGCAGATACACTTTGACGGTCATTCCGTGTTCTTGTTCTGTCATACGGATATCCACAGATCCTCTCTCCTCTCCCGACATTGTCTACTTTAGATAATAATATTATACAGCATCCGCGCCCGTTTTGCAAGTGCTTTTGTCAGATTGCAAAGGAAGTATACGAAAAAAAGCGCCCGACCGGTCGGAATCCCGCCGCTCTCGCCACAGCTGCCGAGCCGATATTCGTATGATAATGGCGGTACAGCACGACATTGCCGCCCTCACAAAGGTCGCGTGTCAGCGCACGAACGCAGGAGGCGGCATATCCGCGGCGGCGGTAATCGGGTGCACATTCCACACCGATTTCAACACATCGCTCCAGATCGGAAACACGGTTGACCGATGCGATACAGACAATCTGCCCGTCCGCAATCTGCGCATACGCACCGCGCGCGGCACAGTCGGCGGGTTTCATCGAGGTCAGATTTTTGAGCGGAAACAGCTCCTCCGTCAACCGTTTGGTACCGTCAAGAACCGACGAGACATAAAGTGCATCTGCGGTATCCTGTATAAGAGAAATACCGTAACGGGATGGAAACATCGCAGGCTTGTACCCCCATGCCGCAAGATGCGGTCGGAGTGCACGGTCCAGTGCGGCAAACGCATCCTCGGAAAACAGCGCATCATGGGAACGATATTTCTCAAAATGTGCGTCAATGACAGAACGCACGCTCGGATATGCCGATACTATCATACGCTCCCCAACGCAGGCAAATGACACAGGAACAATCGCATTGAGATGCCGTTTGAGCGGTGTTTCGTCCTTGTCCGCAAATACAAACGATTCCTCCGCAGCTGATGCTCTGACACCGTGCCGTGTACATTCATCCAGCCAAAGAAGTGCCTCTGCTGTCATGACGGGATCCCCGGAAAATCATCCGGCAGGAATTCTTCACCGATCAGCGAGCGCGTATAGGCAATCAGTTCCGCCGCGGTCTTGTTGTTGGCTTCGGCGTAATTACGCACTCCGTGCCCCTTTGCCATATCTTCGGTATAATCCTTCTGATACAGGATTGTCTGTCCGAAAAATCCCATGTTATAATAGAAAAATGTCGGGATAAACTGCACATTTTCAAGGCGCTTGTTCTCACCCTCAACGACAAAATCGAGCGACAGAAGACCGCCGACCATGTTCTCCGCCTTCGCCATCAGCGAAAAGAAGTTGCCAAGAGAATAGGCACACAGCATGCGGTGACCGTCCTTGCCCTCAATCCATTCCACAGGCTGAATCAGATGCGGGTGGTGTCCGACAACCACATCAACGCCGCAGTCTGCAAAGACTTTGGCAAAGGTTTTCTGCTGCTCCGTCAGTCCCTGATAGCTGTCCTCGCCCCAGTGAACGGACACAACAACGAAGTCCGCCTGCTCTTTTGCCACAGCTGTCTGCGCACGGATGACCTCCTCGTCAAGATACGGAATGATCATATCGTATCCCGCAGGCATCGAAAGTCCGTTTGTTCCATAGCAGTAGGAAAGAAACGCAATATCGATTTCATTGACCGTAACAATACGCGCGGTGTTGTAGTCCGCTTCGTTCTTGTAGCCGCCGATCAGCGTGACGGGACGGGTATCCCAATAGTTGATGGTCGCAGCAAGACCCTCGGGCAGCATATCCATCATATGGTTGTTGGCGATGTTGACCACATCAAAGCCCGTATCGATGATGGCATCGGCAAGCTCACGCGGCGTATTGAAGCGCGGATATGCGGAATAGCCGTATTCCGCACCTGCCATCAGCGTTTCCTGATTGATGAACGTGATGTCATACGCAGCAATGTCGTCGGCCATCAGACGGAACAGATGGGAAAAATCATACTCGTCGCCGTTTCCCGCATTGCGTGCCGTCTTCTGTGCTTCCATCCAGATGCCTTCATGCACAATCGCGTCACCGACAGCCCCGAACGATGCGCGCAGAGGTTCGATGACGATCGGTTCCGTCACAGCTTCTGTGATGATCTCGGTTTCGGTGATGGTTTCGGTGATGGGTTCGGTTACGGCTTCTGTGACAGGCTCGGTGACAGCTTCTGTTTCCGTCATCGGAGCGGGTTCGGTCTGTATTTGCGTCGGTACATCGGTCATTGCCTGTGTCTGTGTATCCGCACCCGCATCAACTGCCGTCTGACAGCCCAAAAGCGATACGGAAAGCATACCCAGAAGAAGCGCCGCCGCACCAAGTGTTTGTAATTTCATTGTGGTTCTCCGTTTGTGAAAACGGGCTGCCATACCGTATGTACAGCAGCCCTGTTTCAAAGTGACTTATTTTTGCTTATTTGATTTCAATCAGGGATTCGTCCCACATCTCGGGTGCTTCGTAGCCGAGCAGATTGACGGTGGTAGCCGCCACGTCGGACAGACCGAAGGTCGCCTTCTGTTCCTTGACGGTATACTTGTCGGAATAGAAGTTATCGTAGATGATGCAGGGAACGGGATTGAGGGTATGGGAGGTCTTTGCCTTGGGCGTACCGTCCTTGTTGAGCTTGACTTCACCCTTCTTGTCCAGTTCATACATTTCGTCTGCGTTGCCGTGGTCAGCGGTAATCAGTGCAACACCGCCGAGCTTGTCCAGAACCTTGAGGATTCTGCCGAGCTGCAGGTCGAGTGCTTCCATGGAGCAGCGGGTAGCGAGCATATTGCCGGTGTGACCGACCATGTCGCCGTTGGGGAAGTTGACACGGTAGTAGCGGTACTCGCCTGCTTCCAGAGCCGCGATCAGCTTGTCTGCGATCAGCGCACACTGCATCCACGGGCGTTCTTCAAACGGAACAACGTCGGAGGGAACTTCAACGTAGGTTTCGGATTCGTCATTGAACTTGCCGGAGTGGTTGCCGTTCCAGAAATAGGTGACATGACCGTACTTCTGGGTTTCGGAGATTGCCAGCTGTGCAACACCGGTGTCAGCGAGGTATTCGCCCATCGTGTTGGTGATTTCCGGCGGGTTGACGAGATATGCGGACGGGATGTGAAGGTCACCGTCGTATTCGAGCATGCCTGCGTACTTGACGTTGGGACGGCGGACGCGGTCGAACTTGTCAAAGTCAGCGTCATCAAACGCCTTGGAGATTTCAATCGCACGGTCGCCGCGGAAGTTGAAGAAGATGACGGAATCGCCGTCTTCAATCGTACCGACGGGAGCGCCGTTTTCAGCGATAACGAAGGGCGGAAGATCCTGGTCGATGACCTTGGTTTCTGCGCGGTAGGTTTCGATCGCTTCCTTTGCGGATGCGAACTGACGGCCCAGACCGAGTACGTGGGTCTTCCAGCCTTCTTCAACCATTGCCCAGTTTGCTTCGTAACGGTCCATCGTGATCTTCATACGGCCGCCGCCGGATGCGATCTTGATATCGA
>JAFYTT010000104.1 GCA_017558715.1 Clostridia bacterium
GGTCCTCTGCAGCGTGTGGCGTTTCTCTTTACGGATGCGGAACTGGAATATGACGAAATGTATTCCGGCGAGCCGCTTTGCAAAAAATGCATGAAATGTGTACGCGAATGTCCCGGCGGCTGCATTCCGCTACCGGACACAGGCAAAACAGTAAAGGTCAATATTGCCGGCAAGGAATGCGAATGGGGTGACATCGACATGTGGCGCTGTTATGCCTACTACACACATGCGGGTCGGCATTATAATCCGTTTGTGCCAAAGGAAGTCTGGGATGCCAACGAAAACGGCGACCTCGACCTGTTCGAAAAGGAAGGCACGCCCGCAACAGAGGAGGAAATCCGCAAGCTCTACGGTGCGCTGCAGAAATATTTCCCGAGCTGGATCGGCTACAACATGGCAAAATGCGGCGGCTGTATCCGCGCCTGTGTCAGCCGTCTGGAGCGCGGCGACGGATGTCTTGCCGACCGCTTCGAAGAACCGCTCCGCACACGCACAAAGCCATGGAAATTGGAGAGGTGAGGGGGAACACGATGAATACGATCACATCAGACATCATCAAAACAAAGGCAAAGGAACTCGGTGCCGCAGTATGCGGTATCGGCAGTCTGGATCTCTTTGCGGGTGAAAATCCACAGCGCGACCCGAAAATGATCCTGCCAAAAGCAAAATGTATCATCGGCTTTGGATTTCTCGTTCCGCGTGCGCTGTATTTTGCCATGGATCGCGGTGTTTCCTATTATACCTACACCAATCTCGGTGTCAAATACAACGATGAGGAATTCGCGGAAATTTTCCTCTTTAAGATCGGCAGCATGATCGAGGATGCCGGATACGATGCATGTCTGCAGAAATCCGTCCCCAATCTTCGCGTAAAGGGCGATAAAACCACCAACCCCGAGGTGCGTGATACCTACGAGCTGATCCATGCTGTTCCTGTTGAGGAAGGATAGCCGGCTCCCGATGTCATCATCGATTTCGGACTGGCGGCAAAGGCTTGCGGCATCGGTGAGACGGGCTTATCGGGACATGTTTTGAACCCGAAGTACGGTCCGTTCATGCGTTGGTGCTTTATCATTACCGATGCGCCGCTGGAATGCGATGAACCGCTTACAGAGCCGGTATGCGACAGGTGCGGCGACTGCCTGCGCGCCTGTCCGGGACATGCAATCTCAGAGGAAGGACTTGACAGTTGGCAATGTGCCGTATACTACAAAGGCGCACATCGCTCCAACCCGTTTCAGAAGCCCGATTTTCTTGCCGATCATCCCGAGCGCGAAGCCATTCTGTCTGGAGAAAAGCGCTTTGATGCAGATTCTGCACGTGCAATTTTACCACGGCTCAATTTCCTGCCGAACACCAACTGGGGATATTCACCGTGTTTGTGCGGCAAGAAGTGCGATGTTGCCTGTTATAAGCATCTGATGGGAGGTGCCAAACAATGAGAGATAGAATTATCGCGCTTGCCAAGGAAACCGAAGCGGATCTTGTTGGATTTGCACCTGCATCCCGCTTTACACCGGACGATCCGATCTTCACGCTGATGCCCGAGGTCAAAACCGTGATCGGACTGGGCTTCCGCGTCCTGCGCGGCTGTTATCGCGGCATTGAGGAGGGCACCTGCTTTTATCAGTACACCACAATGGGTGTCGAAAATATGGAAGAAACTGTCATGCCGATGTCGCTGCTGCGTGTATCCGCACTGCTTGAGGAAGAGGGCTATCTTGCGTTCCCACAGCGACGCCATCAACAGATCATGGCAGAGGAGAACAGCGTCAATCCCGAGGTGTATTACATCCTTACTTACCGCGGCGTCACAGAGGAATGCCAAATGAATTTTGAGGATGCGGCGGTCAAATGTGGCCTTGGCGAACGCGGACTGCACGGAAGCATTCTGTGTGACGAATTCGGTCCGTTTCTGCGCTATGTATTCATTCTGACCGATGCGGAGCTGGAAGCGACTCCGATGTATGAGCCGCATCTCTGTGACGGGTGCGGTGCATGCGTCAAAAGCTGTCCCGGTCATGCCATTGCCGAGAACGGTACCGTCGACCGTTGGCGCTGTGCCGTATACTACTGCGGAGCCAACGGAACAAGGAATCCCTTTATGGCACCGGGTGCCTATGACGACCTTGATGACCGCATTGCCATTATCGCCGGTGAAGCGGATATCTCCATCGATCGTGCAAAGCAGATCATAAACCGTACCATTTTTTATCCAGGATGCGCGCACGGATATCCGTCGTCGATCTGCGGTCGCGCCTGTGACATCGGCTGTTACTGTCATCTTGAAGAAAAAGGCATGTTAACAAAGCATTTTCAATCAAAATTCCGCGAGCGTGAGCCGTGGAAGCTGGACATCCGTGATTTCATGTCACCGTCGGACGATCAATGATATTTTTCAAAATCATCATTAACAGAATGAGGTAATAATCATGAAAAAGCAAACCTTCTCTCTTCTGCTCGCGCTCCTGATGCTGACTGCTGTTTCCTGCGGCGACAGCACACAGACAAGAACGGACACACCCGACACAATTTCTCCTGCCGACACCGATACTGCATCAAATACAGTCACTCTGCTCTCCGACACCTTGGCAGAGAACGATTACAACGGTTCACTTTTCCGCATCTTCGGCGAAACACAGGCCATGCACGGCGACTACTTTACTTTGGAGAATGAAACAGGCGATGTCATCGAAGATAATGTCTACCGCCGCAACAGTATGACCGAAGAAAAATACAACATCGAACTGGATTTCTATCTGGTCGACCAAGGTGCCGGCAAGAATATGATCACCACCTATATCCAGTCCGGTGACAATTCGATCACCCTATTCACCAATACCTACCTCAATCTCGGTGCGCTGCTCGTTCAGAACTATTTTGTTGACTGGACACAAATCGAAACCGTCGATTTGTCCCTGCCATGCTATGTACAGGAGGCGGTCGAAACCTTCTCCATCGGCGACAAAACACCGCTTTTGTTCGGCGACTTCATGGAGACCAACATTCTGCGCTGCTGGAATTTTCTGTTCAATAAGCGGCTGATCGAGGAATACGATCTGCCATCTCCGTATGACGCCGTTGATAACAATGAATGGACACTCGATTATTTCCGCGAAATGATTAAAGACATCGCAAAGGATCTGAACGGTGACAGCATAATGAACGAAAACGATCTGTTCGGATTTGCCGCTGACAGTCTCGCCACGCTTGATGCCTTCACCCGCTCCTGCGATCTGTCCGCCATTGCAAAGGATGAAAACAATCTTCCCGTACTGGACTACTTCAACGAAAACGTTGTCACTGCATTTGAAAAGATCTATGCGCTGTACCGCGAAAGCTCAGGATCTTATGTCGCTGAAGAAAGTCTTTGGCATATTGACAACCTTTTTGCAAAAGGCAATGCGATATTTGCCGCAGGCCGTATTGACCTGACTATGAATTCCGCCATCCGCGCCATGGATGACGCCTACGGTGTTCTTCCTTATCCCAAGCTCGATGCATCGATCGAAGGATATCCCACGTATCTTTCGGGTACGGTCAGCACGCAGATGGTTGGCGTTTCTCAGCCCGAGGAAGCGTTCGATATGATCGGTACCATCACGCAGGCATTGAATGCATACAGCTACGATTTTGTTACACCCGCAATCTATGAGATCACACTGAAAACGAAAAATACACATGACGAGGATAGTATCCGTATGCTCGACATAATCCTTGCCAACCGTCAGTATTCCTTTGATGCCTGTGACGAAGCGGTATTCCCGCTTGCACCGAACTATTCCGTACGTTATCTGATCGGCGGTCAGAAAACAAAGGATATCGCCTCTTATTACGAGAAGAACGAAAAGAAAGCGCGTAAATGGGTTGAAGACATCATTGCGGCATACGAAGACTGACAATATAACAAAATCCCCGAATGACGCCGTTATAATGCGCCACCTGTCAAGTAGACAGACCCAAAAACAAAAGAATTTGTTAAATGAATAAGATTCTTTCATCTCCCCCTGCTGCGCAGCAGGGGGAGATTTTCGTCATGCGGCGGTGGCGAAGTAATACTCACAAGGCGTCAAACAATTCAGGCGCTTCTGGTAACGGCGAGTATTATAAAAGAGTATATAATTTCATTAGCTTCAACGAGCATTTCACGGCTCGTGAACTTTTTAAGATAGTACATCTCAGATTTCAAGATCCCCCACCAGCCTTCCATTGGAGCATTATCAAGACATCTTCCGACACGCGACATACTCTGAATCATACCCACATCAATAATTTTTTGGTGAAATACCTTGTTTGTGTACTGGAAACTTCTGTCGCTGTGGAATATGGGTTTCGCATTGGGATATTGATCTGCGGCTCTTTCAAAAATACCAGGTCAACACTTTTATAATAGAGATCCTGATACAACTCGAACCCTTCCTCTGCATTTCTTGAAAAACGTGATACTGAATCGAATACAATCAGATCACCCGGTTTGACGGTTCTATAGATTTTCTCCCATTCTTTACGTCCGACGATCTTTCTTCCGGTATATGCCTCTCTGATGATAATTGCAGTTGGGTAAGCATTCAGAATATTTCGAACCTGACGCTCGATGTTCTGTTTCTTCTGAGATATTCTGCAGTAACCATAGATAGCCATTTTTCATTCCTCTTTCTGCCCTTATACTCTTGCAGCAATTTTGATTGTGCACTTACAGTATCAAATTAAGCGATCGTCATGATAGCGACTATTCTTTTACACGATTTGTCTGCTTTTCCGGGGAAAGATTGATACTATTTTCAATAACGTCTTTTTTGATACTGTTTGGTCTGTTGTTAATTCTATATACGAAAACAGGAAACCATTTACACCGAAAATTTACATGTCTTATGTTGAATTATCCCGAATGATATGATATAATATTACAAAACGCCGCAACGGAGGTATCCCATGGAACCAAAGCAATATACCTGTATTGACCTGAAATCCTTTTACGCCTCCGTCGAATGCATTGACCGCGGACTTGACCCGATGACGACCAATCTGGTGGTTGCAGACCTGCGGCGCACCGAGAAGACCATATGCCTTGCGGTCACGCCGTCGCTCAAAGCACACGGCTTTCCGGGCGAGCACGGTTGTTTGAAGTA
>JAFYTT010000014.1 GCA_017558715.1 Clostridia bacterium
CCCGTCGGACAAGCGGGCAGACAGTCGCCGAGACCGTCGCAGTAGTCCTCGCGTGTGAGAACTGCAGCACCGTCGATCATTTCGATCGCACCTTCATGACAAGCCGCAGCACATGCGCCGCAGCCATTGCATTTTTCTCTGTCGATATGAATGATTTTTCGTACCATATACATTCTTCCCCGAAATCGGGTTTCCTTTTCTATTGATTGGAAATCCAGATGTCAGGAGAACTTTTCCCGCCGACCTCTTGATTTTCTGACAATATTATAGTATAATATGGACGAAAAGTATGTTGAATTTTCAACACGGATACTATTTGAGATATTTTATTTTTCCCTGCGATTTTGTCGAAAGACAGATGAGGGTGAAAATGGTTTTATAACGACCCACAACCGTCAACCTGTTTCTAATTTCCAATTCCTAATTTCAATTCCCCCAAAGGAGTTCCCATGAACCAATATCTCCCGATTCTCTCCCGCTGTCCTTTGTTTGCCGATATTGAGGAGCATCATCTTTTACGGATGCTCACCTGCCTCGGCGCAAAAACAGAAACATTTGACAAAAAATATACCGTCTTTGCAGAAGGGTCGCCCGCGCGATACATCGGCATTGTCCTCTCGGGCAAGGTACAGATGGAGCAGACCGATTACTACGGCAACCGCAGTATTCTGAACGTCATGGGACCGGGAGAGGTTTTTGCAGAGGCATTTGCCTGTGCCGAGGTGCCTGCGCTTCCCGTATCCGTCATCGCATCCGAGGCGTGTGAGATCATGTATATTGACAGCTGTCACATTCTGCACACGTGCGAAAACAACTGCGGTTTTCACCGGCAGTTAATCTTCAATCTGATGCGTGATCTTGCTGAGAAGACCATCCACTTCCATCAGCGCATCGACGTGACCTCCAAGCGCACCACCCGCGACAAGCTGATGGCGTACCTTGCACACTGTGCCAAACAGGCAGGCTCGAACTCGTTTGAAATTCCGTTTGACCGTCAGGCACTTGCCGATTATCTTGAGGTCGACCGCTCGGGTCTGTCCACCGAAATCGGAAAGCTCGTCAAAGAAGGGGTCATTTCGGCGGAGCGGAAGAAATTTACATTGCGGTAAGTCGGTCATTTGATGATGGTGCGTTCCATCCCGCGCAGGGCGTAAATAAAGCCATCCGTTTCCTAATTATTCCCGCATTTTCTCCGCCAGCCGTTCCATCTGCTGAATACAGTCGCGATGATATCGTGTCAGATCGGACACAGGACGCTTTCTTGTTTCGAGACTGTCAAGCGGCAGACCTGCGATCTCTTTGAGATGATATTTCGCCGTCACAGGATAGGCAAGGCTTTCCGTAAACGCCGCAGTTCCGAGGAACGCCTGCAAACGCTCCGCTTCAGCGGGATCATCGGCGAACACGTCACACAGACGCGCGTACAGATCGGGATGGAAATTGCACATGACGCCGCAGTATCCGGCAGCACCCGTGCGGAGTGTATCAAGAAGCGTCTGCGCGTTGGCATTATAAAGACTCATCGGCGTTCCGGCAAGCAGTTCACAGCGATGCGCGATGAGGTCGGCATCACAGCACGTATCTTTCATATAAAGGAATCGTCCCGACTGCGCACAGAACGAGAGCATGTCATCTCCCATCAGCCGCTTGTAAGGATACGGACACTCATAGACGCCGAGCGGAATGTCGGGCAGTGCCTCCATCAGCGCGGATGTCTCCGAAATCCATTGTGCCTCGGACGTGTTTGCAATGTCCATGCGGTTGGAAATCAGAATCAGCGTATCAATGCCGCAGGAAGAGACCGCCTGCAATTCATACACCTGCTCCGCAAACGTATCCGAAACATGACCCGACGCAACAACGGTCATCGGCGGACGGTCGGGATGCGCTTTTGCAAGCTCAGCGCAGCGATCAACGACGGTCTGCGTCAGAAGAACGCGCTCTGCCACGGACAGATTGAAAATTTCCGAGGACTGACACGCGGTGAAAATGCCGCCCAGCCCCGCCTCGTCATACCAGTCGCACATCGCACGGACAGCGCCGACATCGACCGAGCCGTCTCGGCAGAACGGGGTTATCATCGTGACAAAAGCCTGCGGCTTTGCTTCGTTTCGCATAAGAATACCTCCGGCATAGATCAATGTTTCTCTTTACTAATTATATCACACCATATCCCCGCCGTCAAGAAATTCGCGAAAAATTTATCCCATTCCCAAAAGAAAGGCAAATGATCCAACATGAACGAAATCATTGAAATCACCGATTTTCTCGATCCCGCACTCGATGCGTATGCCCGTCTGACCGAGCATCAGCTGCGCAATAAACTTGAACCGGAAAAAGGCATTTTCATCGCAGAAAGCACGACCGTCATCACGCTGGCGCTCGATGCGGGCTTTGTCCCGACCTCGTTTCTGATGGAGCGCAAGCACATTGCAGGCTCTGCCGCACCGATCCTTGCCCGCTGTCCCGGTGTTCCCGTCTATACCGCAGACGATGAAATTTTAGCGAAACTCACGGGCTTTGCGCTGTCCCGCGGCGTGCTTGCTTCCATGAAACGCCCCGTGCTTCCCTCTGTGGAGCAGGTCTGTTCGGGTGCTCACCGTGTGGCGATTCTTGAAAACATCGTCGATGCGACCAATGTCGGTGCCATCGTCCGTTCCGCCGCCGCCATCGGTGTCGATGCGCTTCTGCTCACGCCGTCCTGCTGTGATCCGCTGATCCGCCGCGCGGCACGCGTTTCGATGGGTACAATCTTCCAGATTCCGTGGACCTACATCGGTGAAGAACCCGCCGACTGGCCATCCGCAGGCATGGACCGTCTGCACGCGCTGGGCTTCAAAACAGCAGCCCTTGCGCTGACCGACCGCTCGGTATCAATAGCCCATCCGGCGCTCAAAGAAGAAGAACATCTCGCGATGATCCTCGGCACCGAGGGTACGGGATTGATGGCAGAGACGATCGCCCTCTCCGA
>JAFYTT010000105.1 GCA_017558715.1 Clostridia bacterium
TACGGAAGAAAATGCAACCGCACAGAACGTCATCACCTATGTTCTGGAAGGCACGATGCGCCTGCTCCATCCGTTCATGCCGTTCATCACGGAAGAAATCTGGCAGAAGCTGCCGCACACCGCGGAAGCGCATCCCGAGACAATCATGCTGTCCAAGTACCCGACCTACAGCGAAGCGCTTGACTTCACGGCAGATGAAATCCATATGGAACGCCTCATCACCGCGATCAAGGTCATCCGTAACCGCCGTGCGGAAATGAACGTCCCGCCGTCCAAGCGTGCAAAGCTCTTTATCGTCACAAACGAACGCGACACCTTCACCGACAAGACCGCTGTCTTCTTCCAGAAGCTGGCATCTGCCGCTGAAGTTGAAGTTGTCGACTCTTATGCCGATGACACCGCTGTTCAGCTCATCACCGACTGCGCAACGCTGTACATTCCGCTGGGCGACCTCGTTGACTTTGAAAAGGAACGCGCACGCCTGAACAAGGAACGCGAAAACATCGAGCGCGAAATCGGACGTGTCGAGGGCAAGCTCGCAAACGAATCCTTCGTTGCAAAGGCTCCCGCGGCTGTCGTCGAGGGCGAAAAGAACAAGCTCGCAAAGTACCGCGATACGCTCGCAGGTATTCTGTCGGCACTCGAATCCTTAAAGTAATTTCATATCTTTTTTCAGCCGTCTGCTTCTTTCGGAAACGCAGGCGGCTGTATTGTTTATTGATGTTGGTAATTTCGTTCCAAGCCTTCCCTGCGAAAAATACGATCCGTATATGCCCACACACCCTCAAATACGCTGTATGGACGACCATTTGTCGTCCGCACATTGGATTGAAAAGAATTCAACATGATGTTTTCTTGTGGATTTTCCCACAATATCCTGATATAATCTCATGGTCAGTACACCCACAATACAGACATATTGAAACCTCTTCTCCCGCATAAATATTCACCCACAGCGCCCTGTATGCTATAAATATATAATGTATTGCATTAAGCGTTCGTCATTATACACAACTTTCTCGTTCACAATTTGTCTATAACGCTGTTTTTCAAAACAAATCTCAAATTACGCTTGACTTTATGTGTATTTAGTGCTATAATGACATCACCAAAAAACAAAAATTTAATCTATGGAGGATTAAAACAATGAAAAAGATTTTCTCTGCTATCCTGGCAGGTGTTATCCTGTCCTCTCTCGCAGCTTCCGTTTCCGCATCCTACGATGCAGCTAAGGTTGCTGATGTCCCGAAGGTTCCGTCCGCAGACCTGATCACCATCGACGGTAAGATGGATGACGCTGTCTGGGCAGACGCTGTCAAGGTCGAACTGAACCAGTTCAACACCGGTGAAGACAACGGCACTCACGGTACCGCTTACATGCTGTGGGGCGACAACACCTGGTACCTCTTCTACGACGTTTCCGACGCTGAAATCGTTCCGCCCGCAGAAGATATGCAGCAGAACACTCCCTGGAACACCGACTCTGTCGAAATGTTCTTCGACTTCGGTAACGAACATGCAGACCTCGTTCAGCAGTTCCGCGTTGACTGTGCTGGTTGGCTGTCCTACTACACTGAAGGCGGCGCTACCTCCATCTACGGTCCTGACGCTGGTAAGTACTTCGGTGACTACGCAGTTACCATGGACGCAGCTGGCTACAACGTAGAAGTTGCTGTCAACCTTGCCGAATGGGGCCTCAAGGAAGGCGACGCTATCGGTATGCAGCTCCAGATCAACGATATGACCGCTGCTAACCCCTCCGGTACTACCGCTGTTTACAACATGGCTCAGTCCCTCGGCGCAGGCTCTTGGGATGCTGACCTGTACGACTACGTCGTTCTCGGCGGCGCTCTGGAAGTTCCGGAAGAACCCGCTGAAGATGCTCCCGTTGAAGACGCTCCTGCTACCACCGCTCCGACTACCGCTGACGCTGGTATCGTAGCTGCTGCTGCTGTTATGGCAATCGCTGCAGGTGTTGTTCTCTCCAAGAAGCACTAATTCAAAACATACACAAAGTCCACACTTTGTAAATCGCAAGAGAGTCCGTTTGGGCTCTCTTGCTTTTTTCTTTTTCTCACAAAACAATCTTGATTTTATCTTCGTGATGTGATATAATATACAAAAATAATCGTAAAGCGAGGATATCATCATGCATAATTCCTATCCTATCCGCTGCGCCGCCGCTCTGCTGGCATTGCTGTGCGCACTCCCTGCTGCCACATCTTGCGGTTCTGCCGATAACGGTACGACCGTGGAAACCGCCCCGAATGTGGATACTGCCGCAACCGAAGCCGTCGAAACAGAAGAACTGACCGGGCGTGCGGCTGTCCGGGACAATCTGCCTGACACGCTCGATCTGGGCGGTAAGGAAATCCGTATTCTGACCCGTACCGATGACCGTGATACCAAAATTGAATTCATAGCAGAATCGGAAACGGGTGATGTTGTGGAAGATGCCGTGTATAACCGCAATCTCACGGTTATGGAACGGCTGAACATTTCCATGAAGGTCATTGAGGCAGGTACAGGCGCTACCCGTCATAACGGTGATGTGGTCAATAAGCTGCTTGACAAATCCGTTCTGGCAGGCGACGACGCCTACGATCTGATCGGCAACCATATGAGCCAGATCACGCCGTATATCCTCAAGGGCATGTTCCTTGATATTCACAATTTGCCGTATCTGGATTGGGAGCAGCCGTGGTGGAATCACTCATACAACGATCTGATTACGCTGAACGGCAAACAGTATATGTGTGCGGGTGAGCTTGCGCAGACGATGGTTTCCGGCATCTATGTTACGTTCTTCAACAAGAAGCTGTGGCTGGAAAACGTCGGCGATGACAATCTCTATGAAATCGTCCTGAACGGCGACTGGACGCTGGACAAAATGAAGCAGTACAGCGATTTGATGTATCGCGATCTCAACGGTAACGGTCAGGTTGACGAGGAAGACCGTTTCGGTATGGTGTATTCGGAAACCATTCAGGCAGACGGATTTGCCGGCGGTGCGAATATTCATTTCACAACATATAATGAGTCCGACGGCTATTATT
The DNA here is from genome assembly GCA_017558715.1 of Clostridia bacterium. Lineage (GTDB taxonomy): Bacteria > Bacillota > Clostridia > Oscillospirales > CAG-272 > RGIG3925. The sequence continues at coordinate 3,057 of JAFYTT010000105.1, forward strand.
ACTGGTCGCTGGAAAGCGAACATACTGCGACATTCCTGTCCAAAATCAAAGCACTTTTGCATGAAAACAACAATGCATGGTTTACAACAGATACCCTCCGCCCGTTCTCAACCGATCTCATGTACAAGATGATTGACGACACGGTACTGTTCATGCCGCATATGCTGTCAGGTACCGATCAGCTGCGCGATATGAAGTCCGACTACGGTATTGTTCCGATGCCCAAACTCGATGAAAATCAGGAACAGTACACGACCTACGTTCACAACGGCTTTACCGTATTCGCAATCCCCACAACCTGTCAGATTGCTGATACCGTTGCACCGTTCCTGGAAGCCATGTGTGCGGAATCGTATCGCTATGTCACCCCTGCATACTATGATGTCGCGCTGAAAGTCAAGTATGCGCGTGACGAGGAAGCGGCTGCCATGCTCGATATCGCAACGCAGAGTATTGTCCTTGATTTCGGGTATCTGTTCAATCAGTATATCGGCACCAATACCGCGCTGTTCCGCTCGATGTTCAGCAAATCCGCGAACATCGATAAGGGTATGTCCTCCATCCATTCCAAAGAAAAATCCACCAATAAACTGCTTGCAAAGATCATGGATACTTACAACGAACTCGATTAACGTCAAAAAGGAAACAACTCTTATGCAATATGCATAAGAGTTGTTCTTTTCTTTCGTATAAAATCACGATTCTTTGAATTATTTTGAAAAAGCTATTGACTTTTTGTGTGATGTCTGCTATACTATAATCACAGAAGAACAAGAGCTTCTACGAGAGGCACAGGGTCAGGCGATATCCTGATACCCGGAATCCCGGATTCCACGGAACGGTGACCTCTTGAAAACCAAAATGCAGGTTCTCTCCCGGAACCGCAGTGTACGGAGGATTAAGCCAATGGGCCGTTGAAAAACTTCCCAAAATTCTCATCCGAACATCCACCTCAAACCGCATGGAGGACACGCCAATGGGCTGTTAAACACCATCCCAAAGTCATCCGAAAAAAACACAAACCATGAGGAATACGCCAATGGGCTGATTTGTCTGACAATCGAATAAGAAGTATAGAAAACCCGGAAACCTCGCGTTTCCTGTCTATGGAGGGTAAGCCAAAGAACACTTTCGTTTGAACTTCGGAACAAGTACGCCATTCCACCCATGGGGTTCCAAATGAATCAAGGATTCAACCGAATCATCGATTCAATCGAATCAAGGATTCGACGGAACTTCACAACACGGAGGATTACGCCAAAGGAAACTGTAGTTTGAATTTCGAAAAGTACGTCAACTCCACCCAAAGATCACGGAGGATTACGCCAAAGAACACTTAAGTTTTCTTCTTCAAAAACACGGATGCAATGTCCGTTTCATCCCATAGATCGACGAGACAACGACACCTCTTCCTTCTATCATAAGACAAACAAACCACGATGTATTGAGGATTAAGCCAATGTACTGAATTGACCGAATCACCAAAACTCCAAACAGAACTCCATAAAGGAAAGGATTGATGAAGCATGAAATTCATGCACAAATCGAACATCCGCATCAAAGAAGTTTAACTGGAGGATTCCGCCAATGCACAATGAAGATCATCCGCGCGCCGCTTGAACGTACTTGATCTCCTTCAAGTACCGACCGATGAGGAGGTAAACGACCATGAAAGTCTTACTCCAAACGATCAAAACAAGAGAAGATTCAGCGGAGGGTTAAGCCAATGTACAACGAAAGAGGATCTTCCTGATCCAAAATTCAACCAAAAATCATTTGATATCACATAAAAAAGCAGAGACGGCGTGTGTGTCGTCTCTGTTTTCTTTTTATTTTCGTATCAGTTTTTTGAGGGTCTCCCGCCGGAATCGGTAATACCATCCGCCGGTAATGCCGAGATACACGACAGCGCCCACTGCGACCTCTGCCGCAAGCAGAAGCAGCGGCGAGGTGATGGACAGCAGTTCCGTACACAACAGCTTCACGCCGCGCGCGGAGAAAAACATCAGAAGTCCGGCAATCGGGAAAATGGCACACGTGCGGAAATAGGTTTTGTACGGCAGCTCTCTGCGCAAATAGAGGTACTGTACAACAATGACGGACAGTTCCGCCGCCAGTGTTCCGGGCAGAGAGCCAAGTGCTGCGGCGGCATCTGCGGTCATCCCGAGTGTTTCATGAATATCCGCAAACCACGGAATACAGACAGCGTTGCAGAGCAGATTGAGTGCCGCGCCGACAATGACGGAGATGACAAAGATGCGGTCACGCTTGTGCGGGATGATGTACTGCGCACGTACAACGTCTGCAATCGCGATCATCAGAATGGTGGGTGAGAGAACGGTTGTCAGAATTGCCGCCTCGGAGAAGGCTTCTCCGTAGTAATACGGCACAAATACGCTCGATGCCGCGGCAATGCCGAACGTGAAGATCGAGCCGATAAACGCCTCAAACTGCATTGAATCGCCGATGTAGGCATGGGCGTCTTCTTCCCTGCCCTGTGCGAGCAGATGGGACACACGCGGCAGCATGACGGTTCCCAGCCCCGTAATGAAGCCGAGCATACACGTCTGCAGCTGTTCTGCCGCGCCGTACAGTCCGACCGATTCTGCGCCCGACATCGATTCAAGCATCAGCTTGTCCATCGAGCGGAACAGGGTCGGGGCTAACATCGGAATCAGAAGTGCAAAACACGGCAAAAAGTGCTGTCTGATTTCCGAGAGCGGCACACGGACAAAGCGCACAAAGCGATGCACGCCGCACCACAGATACAGCTGTACCGCGATCACACCGAGTGAGGCAAGCAGCGCGTAAATCCAAAGATCGTCCGCATTGCGTACCAGCAGGAAAATCCCTGCGGCAACGGCAATTTTCACGGCAATGGTGCACAGCGCAACAGGCTTGAACGATTCCATACCCCAGTAAAGCCATGTGATTTCCAGCATTGCAGAGAGCATATTGATGCCGAACACCGCGAAAATCACGCGATATTCTCCGCCGAACACCAGCGAATAGCCGAGATACAGCATGGAAACTACCGTGGACAGCATCAGCTGTTGGCTGAAAATGCCCGAGAAGACGCGGTTTCGCGCATCGGGATCATCCTTTGCCGCGGCGATACAGCGATTGCCGTACGCCTTGACGCCGAAGTTTGCAAACAGGACAAAGTAACTCGCAACGGTTAAGACATATTGATAGGAGCCCATGCCGCCGCGTCCGAGGATGCGCGTGACATAAGGTGTTGTCAGGAGCGGGATCAGCGTTGTGACCAGCTCACAAATGACATTATATAAATAATTTTTCTTGGTATTTGTTGAGTTCATGTGGCATCATCGGGAATTTGTGATACGGTTCCCAGACCGTTGATGGTTTTGGTCAGACTTGGACTGCCGTGATACCGGATACTGCCGGCGCCGTTGATTTCCGCTTCCAGTGACTCCGCGCAGAACACCTCTGCCGCACCGACACCGTTGACGGTAATCGCACCGTGCTGTGCCGTCAATGCGGAAGCTTCCAGAACACCGGCACCGTTGATCTGTGCATCGAGTTTGCCGGCATCCCCTGACAGCACGACATCCGCCGCACCGTCAACATGGACGGAAACAGCATCTGCCGCAATCGCAGTCATCTGTACAGCCGCGCCGCCTGTGATATGCAGTTTCAATACAGGCATTTCCCCACCGCCGAGATCCGCCTTCAGCGTATAACTGCCGACCAGATCATAAGAGGCAACATTGGCATAAACCGTCATGGAAAACGCGTCGGCTGTGAACTGGCACTTCTGTGAAGCTCCGACCGTCAGCGTATTTCCCGACTGTACGGCGGAGAATCCATACGAATCCAGATCAGACGGGTAGGTGATCACGGCATACGGCGCTTCTCCATCTGCCTGCGGCAGTACAACGACCGTATTGCTGCCGCCGTCGGTAAAGTTCAAATCCACAGAAAGCCCGATACCGTCGCCGTTGTCCTCAAGCGGAACGGTAACGGTCTTTTCCTCACCCGTCAGTCGGACGATCTTCCAGTTGTCGGCAATGCCGTTACAGGAAGAAAGAAGGACCGCGGCGATGCAAAGCAGGCACAAAAAGAATACAAAACGAGGTTTTACGTTCATGGATCAAGTCTCCTCATGGGTACAAAGACCGCGTTTCCGAAGCAAGCATTCCTCGCACTTCGGAGAACGCACCATGCAGGTGTCCCGTCCGAACCAGACAAGTCGATGGCAGAAATCAGACGATTTTTCCGGCGGGATCATAGGAACAAGCGTCTTTTCCACATGAACGGGGTCTTTCTTGTCGCAAAGTCCCAAGCGGTTGGAAATGCGGATACAGTGCGTATCGGCAACGATGGCAGGTTTCTTGTAGATATCACCGAGAATCAGATTGGCGATCTTCCGTCCGACACCGGGCAGCGTCAGAAGCGCATCCATCGTATCGGGAACGCGACCGTCAAACCGATCACGGATGATGACGGAGAAATCACGGATGTTTGCCGCCTTCACCTTGTAAACACCGCAGGAATAGACGAGTTTTTCCAGCGTCGGCAGATCTGCTTCCGCCATGGCATTACAGTCGGGATAGACAGAGAACAGCTCTCTGCATACAATATTGACACGCGCATCGGTACATTGTGCCGACAGCCGTCCCATAACGAGCAGCCGCCACGGGTCACCGTCGTATTCCAGCGCACATTCTGCAGACGGATATAATTCCTCCAGTGCAGCAACGATGGCAGATGCCCGTTCTTTCTTTGCTTTTTGAGATTCTTTTTTCATAGCTTAAATATCCAGATCGGCAAGATCAAAATCAAAATCGTCGGATTTATACGGGAGTTCGGGATTGGTCGCCGCATTTTCAGTGGGCTTGGGTGCAGATGCTTTGCTCTGTACAACAGGTGCGGATGCCTGTTTGGCGGATGCGGCTTCCAGTGCCTTTTTTTCATCCTCTGCGGCAAAGGCATCTTCGTCTTCTCCCGCTCCCGGTGCATGAGACAGGGTTACAACACCCTGACCGATGACATCGGCAAAGGTCGCCTCGGGATTCTGACACAAAATATTGAGCACCGTGCAGAAATCGCGGATGATCTCACGCGGCGTAATCATCGCATCCGCGCCGGCACGTGTCAGACACAGACGCAGAAACACCGTCATTTCCTCTGTCGTCATGCGCGGTGTCCAATTGTAATTCTGCCCGTGAAGACGCGCAATGCGTGCGATCAGCGCAAACATTTCGTCATCAGACAGCCGCCGCAGACGGATGACAGGACCGAGCATATTTTTGTATGCCGTCGTATTGCCCGCACCGACACCGTTGAACTGTCCCTCTGCAAGACGCGATTTCAGCGCTTCGTAACTGAACAGACCCCGGCGGGTATCCTCCAAAAACTGCGGTGTACCGCCGAGCAGGAGCGCCAGTCCTTCGGCTTTCCCCTGCAGCGTATCATTGAACATCGACAGGATTTTTTCGTAGTTGTTTTCACGGGAAATGCGGTTGGTAATCTTATACAGATTGACGCACTCGTCGATCATGACGACAAAGCCCTTGTAGCCGATGCGGCGGAAAAAGACTGCCCAGAGTTTGATGTAGTCATACCACGAATCGTCGTCGATGATACTGCCGACACCGAGCGCGGACTTTGCCTCGGTTTTGGTCGTATATTCGCCGCGCAGCCAACGGATGCAGGCACTCTTTTTCTCCTCGTCATCGTCGGTATAGGCGCGGTAATAAGAATTGAGCACCGACGCAAAATCGAAGCCGCCGACCTCGCTTTCCATATCGCGGGTAACAGCGAAAATCTCCTTTGTCAGCGCACGGCGGAACTCCCCGGTTTCTGGTGCGATACCGCGTCCCGCAATGTCCGACTGCAGAGCAGACAGCCAGCGTGCGATGACCTGATGGAGCGCACCGCCGTCGGGGGAGGTTTTGGAGGAAAGGTTGCGCATCAATTCTTTGTAAGTAGCAACGCCTGTCCCTTTGGCACCGCAGATGCGGCGTTCGGGGGATAAATCGGCATCGGCACAGATATACCCGCGCTCCAGCGCCGTTCCGCGGATCAGCTGCAGAAGAAAACTCTTACCCGATCCGTATTTGCCGATGATAAAACGCATCGTTGCGGCACCCTCGGCGATGTTGTCAAGATCGGACAGAAGCGCTGCGATCTCGTCTGTTCTGCCGATGGCAATATACGGCGCACCCGACCGCGGCACAACACCCGCCGCAATCGAGGTCAGAAGCGTGGACAGAATCCGCTTCGGTACACGTACAGTCTCATCCATGGATGTTATTTCCCTCCAATAATTGAAATATCTTTTATTAGTATACCATATTTTTACTGAAAAATCAATGAAAGCTCAGGAATTTTCGATGTTTCCCCCTGTTTCAATGTAGTTTCTGTATGCGGCTTCTAACAATTCATATTCTACTAAAAACTGATCCTCACACATTTTCATATAACGCATATTAACCTCATACTGCTCTGGGAATCTGCTGAAATCCCTGGCCATTCGTTGTATACCGCTATAGCATAAATATGCAGGCGTATTTTGACTTTTGGGACCTATTGATGGAATACTCTCATCAAAGAGACGTTCCTCTATTGACACACAAAACAATGTTTTCACTGCAATATTTGTTAGTTGAATAAAATATGGAATCCGTACAACTTTATATCCAAGACTTTCATATAACAGCGTGTTTTCTGTATCTCTACGAATATTAGCCGGACTAGTATAATGTTGTAGACCATCAAATTCCACTATAAGCTTCAACGCTTCACTTCTATAGTCTGGGCGTTTTCTACATACAGTTGTCCCTATCTTTCCAATTGGTTTATCATGTATCCAATCTTTAACATCAGGAAAAATTACAGCCAAATATTCCTCAAGTCCGGTTCGTTTTATCCCGGTATCTTTATCGGTTCCAGCTGCTTGCGCAAGCTCTTTGGTTTCTCTTAAAAAACCCCATTCGCGTTTGTTCATTTCCTCTCCTTATTCGGTTAATGTAATTTTCTGTTATATTCTAATTCTTTTTTCAGTTGTTCAGGAGTAGGAACACTGTCTTTTCTGCGATGGAACATTCTATGACAGTTGGAGCATACACAAATCAAATCCGTTTGGGGATTGATATCAACTTCTGTATGATTTTCATATAACGGCTTAATATGATGCACCTCAATAAAACCTTTTCCACGTTCCCCGTATATCGCCTCAAAATCAAAGCCACATATACTGCATTTCAAACTTTTGTTGTACTTGATCGCTAAACGACGATTTTTATTACTGCGCTCAAACTTTGTCACATACTGTTTGATTCTCGTACCTTCAGGCGTTGTCTCAATAATCGGGTCACTTTCCAAATCATCATTGGAGTTTACAATTTCCGTATCATCAAACCAATGAAGTTCCTCAATAGCCTCGATCAATTCATCTCGAAGTTTCCAAACAAAATTCTTGTTTCTATCATAATTTTCGTGCCACCCCTCAAACGGGATAATGAAATAGGATTTACTGCCATCAGATGAAATGATCTCAAATCTGTTCAAATATCGAAGAATCCTCAATCCGAGTCCTTTGACAATACCATTATATGGAGTTCCCTTCAATTCGCTCGGATATTTTAGCATAATTTCTTTGCTTGTGGCTTGATAATCAGGCTGCATATACCAACGCTGAACCATCTGAATCGCTTCATCATAAAAAATATCACGATTTACAAGCATTTCTTTCCATTCGTCTACAGTAATATCAATATCAGCAGAATATACCCCGTTTGCATACTGTAAATAACGCTTTTCCATAATCAGAGTCCTCTCTTTTTCTCCACCGGCTTCATCCAATCCACCCGGAAATAATACACCCCGAGTGCTGCCGTCGATAATGTCCACGTCATCGGATAGACCCAGTTGACGATCCAGATATCGTTGACCAGCGGCGTGATGAGAGACAGGATCGTGACACGGATGACGCACCAGCAGACAAGCATGACCGTCATCGGTACCATCGCACGTCCCGCACCGCGCATGACCGCAGCAAGACAGTGTGATGCGGCGAGCAAAAAGTAAAACAGCGCACACGTCCGCGCTTTTTCCACACCAAATGCAATCGCCTCCGTACCTGTCGCAAATGCGCCGATGAGCAGCGGTGCCGCGATAAAGATGATAATGCCGATGGTTTGTGCAATTCCCATCGCCGTCAGCACACCGAAGCGCGCACCGGCTCGGGTACGTTCAAATTCCTTCGCTCCGAGATTCTGCCCGACGAACGTTGTGATGGCAGAGGTAAAGCAGGTGATCGGAAGAAACGCAAAGCCTTCAATTTTGGCATAGGCGCCGCATCCTGCCATTGCCATCTCACCGAAGGCATTGATATTGGACTGCACAATGACATTTGCCAGCGCAATGACGGAATTGGCAAATCCGGACGGCAGACCGTAGCGGACTATGCGCACAAGAATATCCCATCGGATACCGAGTCCGGACAGACGGATGCGATACGGTGCATCGATGCGCATCAGACGGAATAAACACAGTGCAACAGACGAAAACTGCGCGATCACCGTCGCCGCTGCAGCCGATGCGACACCGAGATCAAAGACCGCGATAAACAAAATATCCAGAACAATATTCAGGCAGGAGGAAAAGATCAGATAGTACAGCGGATGCTTTGCATCGCCGACCGCCTGCATAATGCCCATGCATGCATTGTAGAGCACCATCCCCATAACACCCATGAAGTAAACTCTGACATAGGCAGTAGATTGATCCAAAACCTCCTGGGGCGTGTCCATCAGAATCAAAATCTGCGGCGCGAAAACCGTTCCGAACACCGTCAGAAAAAGTCCTGCAAGGAATGCCGTTGTCAGAAGCGTATGCGCGGCAACACCGAGATTTTCATCGTCTCCGGCGCCGAAATACTGTGCCATGACAACACCGGCACCCATGGCAATGCCGCCAAAGAAGCCAACGATCAGGAACAGAAGACTGCCGGAGGAAGCAACCGCGGCAAGGGAACTGTCACCGAGCAGTCTGCCGACAATCAGCGTATCTGCAGTATTATATAGCTGTTGAAACAGGTTGCCGAGAAACAACGGAAGCGCAAAGGCAATGATCTTCCGTCCGATCGGTCCCTCGGTCATGCGCAGTTCACCGCTGCGGCTTGATGTCAGAGATGCCACCGATCATACCTCGCGGTTGTAAATGATCGTTCCGCACGGCTTGCCCTCCACGATATCATAAAGAATATCGGGATCGACACCGTTGACGATCATCATCGGGATATGTGCCTGCTCGGCAATCTGCGCCGCCTTGAGCTTGGCAATCATACCGCCCGTACCGCGCTTGGTTCCGGCACCGCCCGCCATGGCGTAAACCGATTCATCGACGCGGTCAAGCTCGGGAATTCGCTTTGCCTTCGGGTTGGAGCGCGGATCGGCATCGTAAAAACCGTCGATGTCGGACATATTGATGAGCAAATCGGCAGAACAAATCAGCGCGACGTATGCAGACAGCGTGTCGTTGCCGCCGAAGTTCAGTTCTTCAAAGGATACCGAGTCGTTTTCGTTGACAATCGGCACACAATGCATCGACAGCAGGGTCTTGAATGTGGATTCCGCGTTGGAACGGCGTACGGGCGTATCGATGACATCCTTGGTCATCAGAATCTGCGCGACCGTATGACCGTACTTGGAAAACTCCTCGGAATACATCCGCATCAGCTCCGACTGACCGACAGCGGCAGTTGCCTGTTTTTCCTCGGTGGAGCTGGGATGATGACCGAGTCCGAGTACGGCGGCACCTGCAGAAACGGCGCCGGAGGAGACAAGCACGATCTCCTTTCCCGCATTGCGCAGATCGGAGAGCACCTTGACAAGGCGCTCAAAACGGCGCAGATGAATCAGACCCGTTCCGTAGGTCAGCGTGGAAGAACCGACTTTGACGACGATACGGTTGGCATTACCGGTTTGTTGAATTACCATGAGAATTTTCCTTTCTTCGGGAGCGGATGAAACGCAAAAAAGTAAGAACCAAATGAAAATTTTTCGCAAAAAGCCTTTTCATACCGCATGAAATGTAGTATAATAATATAGTATAGATTGTATGTAAGATCGGTATCTACCATTATACAATATCTTTGCAAAAATTGCAATACCGATCCCGAAACTGCAGTCAAAAAAATCATCATGACCGTATAACCAAATTTATTATAAAATTCGGGGAAAGGATGAACATTTCATGAAAAACAAGTGTAACATCAACATCAGCGGTATTCAGCTTACCATACATACCGACTACGAAGAATCCTTCGTCGATGCGCTTGCCGATAATGTCACCGAACAGCTGGATGCGATTTTACAGGCATCCCCGCGTTCTTCCAAGCTTGATGCAGCGCTGCTTCTGCTGCTCGATCTGACCGACCGCAACGCCCGTCTGGAAGCGGAAAACGGCAAATTCAAGCGCGAACTGGAAACGCTGCGTCTGGATCTGGAAATCCAGCGCATTGAAAACGAAAAGCTTACCGGCGAAGACAACGGACAGGCATGACGCAAAAAACGAAACTTCCCGAGCTTCTGGCACCCGCAGGGACGCCTGATGCATTGCATGCCGCCATTCACGCCGGTGCTGATGCCGTCTACTTCGGCGGAAACCGTTTCAATGCACGCATGTCGGCGGATAACTTTGACGATGCCGCCATGGAGGATGCCATTCGTACCTGTGCGTTTTACGGCGTCAAATCCAACATCACGCTCAATACCCTGCCGACCGAACGGGAATTGCCCGAGGTTCTGCATTATGCCGAAAAGCTTGCGCGCTGGGGTGCGGATGCGATCATCTGCGCAGATCTCGGTACCGCATCGCTGATTCACCGTTATTTTCCGTCAATCGAACTTCACGCAAGCACGCAGTGCGCCGGACACAACGCCGATGCCGCGCGCTTCTTTGCCGCGCTCGGATTTTCCCGCATGGTTGCCGCAAGAGAGCTTTCCTATACCGATCTGCTGACGGTCTGCCGGGAATCCCCCATTGAAACAGAGCTGTTCATTCACGGTGCAATGTGCGTTTCCCAGTCCGGCGGATGCCTGTTTTCCTCCCTTGTCGGCGGAAGAAGCGGCAATCGCGGTGCCTGTGCACAGCCCTGCCGTCTGCCGTATCAGATGGAATGTGCAAAAAATGAATCCTCCAAAAAGAAATCTGCCATCCGTGACGAAGCAGAGGCTTTCCCGCTTTCTCTGCGCGACAACTGTCTGGCATCCCATATTCCGCAGCTGCTGCAGCTTGGTGCGGCTTCCCTGAAAATTGAAGGCCGCATGAAAAGTCCCGCTTATGTCACCGGTGTTGTCCGCATATACCGCCGGCTTTTGGACGAGGGACGTGCCGCAACAGCAGAGGAACTGCGTGCGCTGTCCGATCTGTTTTCCCGCGGCGGTTCTTTCACCGACAGTTATTACCGCGGTACCACAGGACGTTCCATGCGCGGCATCCGCACAGAAGCGGACAAAACCGCCACGACCAAAGCGGAGCAGGCAATTACCGCAGGACGTCCCGTGACACGTCGGATCCCGTGTGAGATCACCTTTACCGCACAGGAAAACCGACCGACCGCGCTGACCCTCTCGGCAAACGGACATACTGTCACCGTGACAGGTGCTATTCCGGAAACCGCACAGACACGTGCTGTTACGGAAGAGGAGCTTCAGAAAAATCTGACCAAGCTCGGTGCCACACCGTTTTTGGCGGAGGACGTAACCATCACCCTTGATGACGGTCTGATGCTCCCGCTGTCCGCGGTCAATGCCCTGCGCCGTGATGCGGCTGAAGCGTTGGAAGCGGCACTGCACAAACGGGTTCTGCCCGAAATTCCGTCGGCAGAAGCACTGTATGCTTCCCTTTCCGCGCAAAAAAACAATGTATACAATAACGTTTATCCGTATCCGAAGCAGGCATCGTTCCTCTTCTATGATCGGATTCCGCATATCGCATCCTCGGTTTACGATATCATCTACCTGCCCCTGCATACCTTCGCCGCAAACATTCAAGGGGCGCTGGATGCCGGTGTCAACGGTATCATCCTGCCGCCTGTCATTTTTGACAGTGAGTGGCGTGCGGTCGAAGCAATGCTCACAAAAGCAAAAGAAGCAGGAATTCTTCATGCACTTGTCTGCAACGTCGGACACATCGCAAAAGCAAAACAGTACGGCTTCCTCCTGCACGGCGACCAACGCCTGAATGTCTGGACCGCCAATTCCGCCGATGTCTATGCCGACACAGGGCTTACGGATCTTCTGCTGTCTCCCGAACTGACACCGCCGCAGATGCGCGACGTGAAGTCTGTTCTTCCTCACGGCATCATTACCTACGGACGGCTTCCGATGATGACGCTGCAGCGCTGTATCATCCGCGAACACATCGGTGACGCTCCGCAGGTGTCCGACCGCGACAATCCCTGCCGTTACTGTGATGCTCATCCGATATCGGTCATGCGCGATCGTAAGCAGATGCGATTCCCGATCACCCGCATGTATCCGCACCGCAACATCGTGCACAATGCCTCTCCGCTCTATATGGCGGACAAGCAGGATGACATTGTACGTCTGCATGCGGCATTCGTCCATCATATATTTACAACAGAATCGGCATCCCAGGCAGAGGCGGTCATCCGCGCCTACGAGACCCCCGGATTCCGCGGTGTTCCGTATGCGGATTTCCCGACATTCCGCCGTCTGTAACCGTGCCGTATAACAAATACGTATGATCCGAAACACCAAAACCAAAATCGCCGCCGCACTTCTCTGTATGCTCAGCCTGTTGCTCCCCTGTCTGCTTTGTGCATGCGGTGACAATCTGATGCTGCCTCGCGGCGGTTACGATTACCGCATGTCCTCGGCGGTCGACGGTGCCATTCTCGGTTATCCCATTCCGAGAATCGGGGAAAATCCATACTGTTACGCATTGCCGCTGACAAAGGATATCCCCCCTGCGGCGTTTTCCTACGATGACGATCGGATGGAATACCATCCGATACCGGTTCAAAATCTTACGCTGACCGTATCCGGGGAAACACTCTCCGTTCCGTATGTCATGACAGAGGAAGGTCGTACCTTTTTTGCGTCCGCTTCCGATACCGTTACGGTATATCAGGGCGATCTCGGTGATATGGCAGTCGTATTGTCGGGAGACACCCTGTATCTTGCCGACGACACAACGGTACTGCCGATTTCTGACCGCGTCAGCACCGTATGGAGTGTTCACACGGAAAAGCGCTGTCTGTTGTATTCCGATACAGACGGAATTTTATATGAGTACCGCGACAATGAAGGCGAAAATGAATCGGTCTGCTTATCCGAATATCAGCCCGTAACGGAAGCTTGGTATGTCTACGGAACCGATGTCCATACCGTTGTCTGTAAATCCGATGCGTGGTATTACACCGAGGACGGCTCCGCACCGATAAAGGCACTTCTCCCGCCCGCAGAAGAGGATAAAACGACGATCTTTGTCCGTGATACCGCATGTGTTCTGACAGGAGACAACCATTCCGCGTATTTTTATGATATCCGCAGCGGACAGAAAATCGTGATGGATATGGGTGGGTTGTATCGCTTCCCGCAAAACACCGATGCCGATACGCTGACAGTCTCCCCGGACGGACGATTCGTTTATTTTTATGACATTGACTTTATCTACCGACTGAATCTGGAAACTGCCGATTTAGAACTGGCATACAATGAGGCGCTGATCTTTGAGGGCAGCTGTGTTCTGTCATCGATGACCGTCGTCACCGATGAGATCATACTGCTGTCGCAGGCATCGAATGAATACACCGAATTTGTCCCGACGATCACCTGTGCCGTTTTTGAAGAAGATATTCCCGAGGTTCGTCATGAGGATGAAAAAATCGATCTCGATTACCATCCGTGGCAAACCGATGACTGATCCCCAACAATAAGGAGAAACCAAATGAATCTGAATGTAAAAATCAAGCGTCTGCACCCGACTGTGACGCTTCCCGAATATGCATCCGCCGCTGCTGCAGGTATGGATCTCCATGCTGCGATTGACGCACCGACCGTTATTCCTGCTCACAGCCGCGTCCGGATTCCCTGCGGTTTTGCGATTGCTCCCGAGCGCAATGACATCGCCGCCCTGCTGTTTGCCCGCAGCGGTCTGGCTCACAAAAAAGGACTTGCGCCCTCCAACGCCGTCGGTGTTGTCGATGCAGACTACCGCGGCGAGGTCATGGTATCCGTCTCCAACACAAGTGATGAAGACTATGTTATGCAGCCCGACGAACGTTTTGCGCAGATGGTCTTTGTTCCCGTCTACACTGCCGCAATGACCGTCGTTGACGATCTTGACGAAACAGAGCGCGGTGACGGCGGCTTCGGCTCGACGGGAGTGTGATCCGATATGCGTGCACGTTCTGTATTTTCCTTCTTTCTGGTATTGGTCGGCATCGTTGTCGGCTCGCTGATTGCAAAGGTCACCGCATCCGTTCCCGCACTCGGATGGTTATCCTATGCGCTGTCTTTTGGACTGGAATCCCCCGTTGTGCTCGATTTATCTGTCATTCGTTTGACGTTTGGTCTGTCGGTCGATCTGTCCATCGCGGTCATTCTGTGTGTGGTCATCAGTCTGATTGTCGGCAATTATTTTTATAAGTCATAACCGAGGTAACGCAGTATGAAACTGATTCTCGCCTCACAATCCCCGCGCCGCCGTGAGCTGCTTTCCATGCTGGGATTGCATATCGATATTTTTGTTCCCGATACGGAGGAGGACTGTGACCGCTCCGTACTGTCCCCGGAAGAACTCGTCATGGGACTTGCCTGCCGCAAAGCACGTGCCGCCGCAGAACAGCTTTCCCTGCGCGGAGACAACCTTGACAATGCGGTCATCCTCGCCGCCGATACGGTCGTTGCGCTGGATGGCACCATTCTTGAAAAACCGACCGATGAAGACGATGCCCGCAGGATGCTTACCATGCTGTCCTCCCGCCGCCATGAGGTCTTCACCGGCATTGCCGCCATTTACCGCGGTCGTCTTGCAGTGGATGTGCAGACAACCGGTGTTTCCTTCCGTGTACTGACAAACGATATGATCGACGCTTATATCGCAAGCGGTGAGCCGATGGACAAGGCAGGCGCTTACGGCATCCAGAGCCGCGGCTGTCTGTTTGTCGAGGGTATCGACGGCGATTACTTCAATGTCGTCGGTCTGCCGCTCGTTCGTGTCGACGAAATGTTCGCGAGCAGCTTCGGCATGGCACTCCGGGATTTTGACTGAATCCATCTCCCCAAAAATCACCCTGAAAGGATATTCTCCCCATGAAAAGTATCGGCATCGATCTCGGTACCGCAAATTCCAGAATCTTTGTCAAAGGCAAAGGCATCATTCTGCGCGAGCCGTCGGCAGTCGCCGTTTCGGAAACCACGGAAGAAGTGCTTGCCGTCGGTCTGGACGCATCCAGAATGGCAGGCAAAACGCCCGATGATGTCTCCGTCCGCCGTCCGATCAAGTCGGGTGTCATCGCACAGTTCGATGCCGCCGTTGCCATGGTCGACGTATTTTTGCAGAAAGCGGGAACCTCGCTGTCCGGTCGTCCGCGCGTCATGGTCTGCGTTCCGTATTCCATCAACGATGTCGAACGCCGCGCTGTAGAAGAAGTCATTCTGGAAGCCGGAGCCAAAAGTGTCGCTCTGATTGAATCTTCGCTCGTTGCCGCCATCGGTGCGGGACTGCGTGTCACCCACCCACGTGGATCGATGATCGTCGATATCGGCGGCGGTACAACGGAAATTGCCGTCATGAGCCTCGGCGCAATCGTCGTTGCACGTTCTGTCCGCATTGCCGGCGATACGCTTGACGATGCCATCTGCGACTATATCCGCCGCAAATATAACGTAACAATCTCCGATACGACAGCGGAATACGTCAAACGCTCCATTGGTTCTATCGAAGCAAAAATTGCAGGCAGCAGCGCCGCGCCCAAGGAAATGGAGATTCGCGGACGCAACGTCATCACGGGTCTTCCCGTCGCCATTAAGGTCACAGGTGAGGACATGGCGGAAGCGATGGCAGAACCGATTGCGGGGATTGTCGATGCCATCCGCGCAACCCTGGAAAATACACCTCCCGAGCTTGCGGCTGATCTTCTGGAGGACGGCATTGTTCTCTCCGGCGGCGGTGCGCTCCTCGGCGGTCTTCCCGCGCTGATTTCCAAGGTCACACACCTGAAGGTCTCGATTGCCAAAAATCCGCTCGACTGCTCGGTTCTCGGTCTTGGAAGACTCCTCGAGTATACGGGCGACGTTGACCGCATCATCCGCTTCCGTACCAAATAACGATATATGAAACATTCAAAAATTCTGCAGTTTCTGCTCCCGCCGCTGATCTGTGCCCTGCTATGTGCAGGCATCCCGTCTGTACTGATTCTCACAGGACACGGGGAGCCGATCCGTACCGCCGTCAATACCATTCTGTCGCCGATCCGCGGTGTTTTTTCCGATGCTGGTGACGGAATCCGTGATATTTCCGCCTATATCACCGAATTTGATGCACTGAAGGCAGAAAATGAACGTCTGCGTTCCCAGCTTGCATCGATGGAAGATACAATTCGGGCGGCAGAGCTGACCCTGGAAGAAAATGCATTCCTGCGCGAATTTTTGTCGCTGAAGGAAAGCCATAACGATTACCGCTTCTTAAAATGCGAAATTGTTGCCTCCGATGCCTCCGCAGGCTATCGCCGCACACTGACACTCAATGCGGGAACGGTTGAAGGAGCCGCTGTCGGCTATCCCGTGATCACCCCGTCGGGCGTGGTCGGACGCATTACCGAGGTCGGCGGAAACTGGGCGAAAGCCGCGCCGATCACAGAGCTGTCCTCTGCCATCGGTGCTTATGTCGAACGCTCCGGCGATTCCGGTGTTGCAGAGGGTTCCTATCTCTACCGCGATGCGGGACAGCTGCTTTTCAATTATCTTGAGGAAGACGCGGACATCATCATCGGTGACCGCATCCGTACCTCGGGTGTCAACAGCTATTATCCGCGCGGACTCCTGATCGGCGAGATCACCGAGATTCTGACCGATCCCGCGACCGGCGCCCGTTCTGCCGTCATTACACCGACCTCGCCGCTGTCGGATCTGCGCGATGTCATGGTGCTGACCGATTTTGCCATTTACGAAACAGAACCGGGACAGATACCGTCCGATGGAACCGAAACCGAAAGCATTACAGATACCCCTTGAAAGGAATTTACACTCATGACACAGATTTTTGATGAGGTCACCGCCCTCTGTACTGCGGCAAAGCACGCCGGTGCCACACTTGCAGCATCCTCGGGTGCGCAGAGAAACCGTGCGCTGATCTCGATGCGCGATGCGCTGATTGCGCATACGGCTGATATTCTCACAGCCAACGAAACCGATATGCTCCATGCCGCGGAAAATGGTGTTTCCGTGCCGATGCAGGACCGCCTGCGCCTGAACGAAAAGCGCCTGTGTGCCATTGCCGATGCGCTCGCATCCCTTGCCGCTCTGCCAGATCCGCTCGGCGGCGGCACAGTTACCACGCGCCCCAACGGTCTTGAAATCCGCTGTATCCGCGTACCGCTCGGAAACGTCGGTATGATCTACGAAGCACGCCCGAATGTCACGGCGGATGCCGCAGGACTTTGCATCAAATCAGGCAACACGGCTGTCCTGCGCGGCGGCAAGGAAGCCATTCACACCAACCGCGCCATGGTATCCGCACTCCGCGAAGGTTTGAAAACCGCAGGCTTTGACGAAAACTGTGTCTGTCTGATTGAAA
This sequence comes from Clostridia bacterium, assembly GCA_017558715.1. Classification (GTDB taxonomy): domain Bacteria; phylum Bacillota; class Clostridia; order Oscillospirales; family CAG-272; genus RGIG3925. The sequence continues at coordinate 20,856 of JAFYTT010000105.1, forward strand.
ACACCTCCCGTGACAGTGCAACGGCACTCATGCAGATGCGCGGGCTGATCGATGTTCTGATTCCGCGCGGCGGCAAGGGACTGATCCGCTCCGTTGTGGAAAACGCATCGGTTCCCGTCATTGAAACGGGCGCGGGCAATTGTCATCTGTTCGTTGACGAGTCGGCTGACCTTGAAATGGCGGTCACGCTGACGATGAACGCAAAGACCCAGCGTCCGTCTGTCTGCAATGCAATCGAAACGCTGCTTGTGCACAAAAATACGGCAGAAGCGTTCCTGCCGATGCTCAAAGCTGCGCTTGATGATTCCCACACGCCTGTGGAGATCCGCGGATGCGAGAGAACGCAGTCAATGTTCCCCGGCTGTACCCCGGCATCCGAGGAAGACTGGTCGACGGAATATGATGACTACATCCTTGCCGTGAAAATCGTCGATTCACTTGAGGAAGCGATTGCCCACATCAACCGTTACAACACCAAGCACTCCGAGTGCATCGTCACGGAAAACGTACATCATGCAAA
>JAFYTT010000106.1 GCA_017558715.1 Clostridia bacterium
GAAATTGCAGAGCTTTGCGGCTTTTCCTCGCCCGCACATTTTTCGAGCGTTTTCCGCCGCAGTACCGGTGAAACTCCCGCCGAATATCGCCGCCGCCGCGGATTGTTGTAGGCGGAGAATGTTTGAGTTAACAAAAGAAAATTTCAAAGAACCCCCAAGCATTTACTGTAGAAAGAAGCAAAATGCTTGGGGTTTTGCATCGAATTAAATAAAATATGACCTCAATTGCCAAACAGCAAAAATGCGCCGGAAAATGATCGAAAATGAAGTTGGTACATAATTTGGTACATAGTTTCATTTGGCACTTTTCAAAGGTCGGTAGAGGCCATGCCTGAAAAGTCCAGAAAAACAAGGGTTTTTCCTTGTTTTTCTGGTACATAATTCAGCGTTTTTTTACGCGAATAAGGAGCCGCATGAAAAGTCTTTCATGCAAAACATGGCAAATATTACACCTAAATCAAACGGAACGTACCTCATTCGCATCTCCTGCGGCACAGATGATGCGGGAGAACAAATCAGCAAAACCCGTTCAGAACTTCTTGTAATGAACGGGTTTCTTGTATATGGAGTGATTATTTCAAAGGCTTGACAGAAGTCCCTTGATGTTCAGCTTATAAAAGAACTTCCGAATTGGTGCCGTAAAAAACGTCGTCTCTGTCTGCCATATATTCGCAGAAGCGCTCGATGATATCCCAGTTGTCGTCTCCGGCAAATTCGTAGGAATGACCCCAAACATAAAAGAGCATCGGTTCCTCGGATTCTGCCTCAATAAACTGCTTTGCCAATGTCATCAGCTGCGCATCCTTGTGATGACAGGTGGGGTGGAAGCGCAAAAGGTCACGCTGTATGGCAAAACTGTGCGTGGTACGTGTTGTGCGTGCATAACGGATGCCCTGTTCTTCCAGTACCTCCGTCACCATATCGCTGTAACTGCCGTAGGGGTACGCCATACCGATGGGTGTGTAACCGAAGACCTCCGTCAGACGGGCGATGTCCTGTGCAATCTCTTTTGTACATTCCTCGCGTGAGAGGCTTTCCAGATGCGGATGGGTATAGCTGTGCACCGCAATCTCATGGTTTTTGTAAGACTTCAGCATTTCCTCAATCGGGAGACGGTTGATCAGCGCATCGGGATTCTTCCACGGCGTTTTCGGATTGAGCTTCCACGGTGCTCCCTGAGTTTGGGCTGTGACGAGCTTGCCTCCGTTCAGATTAAAGGTACATTTCATACCGTACCGATCAAAAATCTGCGCCAGACGGCGGTCTGTATCCACACCGTCATCATAACTGAAGGTCAATGCTTTCTTTTTTCCATTCCACATAATGATGTTCTCCTTTGTGTTTTTCTCCAATCCTTTGGCGGGATACCGTAACATTCGGTAAAGCGTCTTGTAAAATACAGTGGGTCTGCAAAACCGACCGCTTCGGCAATTTCCTTGATTTTCATATCTGTTTCAGAGAGCAGCCGTTGTGCCTGATCGAGTCGGTAGCGGTTCAGCCATCCGATCGGGCGCATGCCTGTTTTCTTTTTGAAAATCCGCGAAAAATAAGAAACATCCAGTCCGATGGTGTTTGCAATATCCTGTGCGGTGATCGCCTCGCTGCTGTGGTTGGTCATAAAAAAGATGGCTTCTGAAACATAATCGCGGTTGTTTCTTGGAGATTGATCCACCGGGACGATCAGTGAAAGGAGTTTGTAGAGCAAGGAGGTACATTCAAAACGGGATGAAAGTGTTTCGTCGGGAATGAATTCCAAAAGGGCTTCAAAGGTGTGCTCCATTGCAAGCGGTGCACGGACCGGGAGTAACGGTTCGGATTCATCAATTCCCATGCTGTGAAGATATGTTTCCAGATTCGGCGCACCGATGGATACCCAATAGATGCTCCAGACGCTGCCGGAATCGGCATAATATCGGATCTTGCGGTTCGGATATGCAATGAACAGATTTCCTTTTTCAAGGCGGTATTGCGTTCCGTCCGTTTCATAAAATCCGCTTCCTTCTTTCATGAAAATCATCCAGAAATGATCTCTGTTCGACGGACCGAAACGGTGTCCCGGTGCATCCAACCGTCTGCCGCAGCAGTACAGACGCAAGTCTCCGACAGAACTGTCATGATACAGCTTTTCTATAAATTCCATGAAGGATGTTCTCCCACTCCCGTATTTATCTCATTTTCAACTCATTATAACACATAAAGTCGAAAAAGTCCATAAAAACATCAAAAATTGCCATGTTTTTTTGAAGGAATATTCTGTATAATATAGGCAGTAAATAACAACATCGGGGGCCGGCACACATAAGCGTACCAGCCCCTTTTCACATTCTGCAATCAAATTTTCGGTTGTTTAATCAAGATATTCGTCGAGCTTTTTGAGTACAGATTTCTCACTTCCTGCGTACCAGGAAGCGAGTTCTTTCTTTTCCCATGCGGCATTCATGATATCATACGTGTTGAAGATGGCACCGTACGCAAAGTCGATATTTGTGGACGCACTTGCGCGGACGAAATCGAGCATCTGAACAACGGTTTCATCTCTTGCATATTTGTCACCGAGTGCAATTTCATAATAAGTCGGAACAACATCACGCCAGCTGTAGAAACCGAGAGCCTCCAGAACCGTACCGAGCATTTCCGGATTTTCTGCCGTAGTAGGCAGATAGATGGCGGATGTAGAGGTTGCGATCTGGGTATGGTAATTTTCCTGTGTCTCATCGTACTTGGGGAACGGAACAATACCGTAGTCATTTTCCATATCACGCATGCCTTCTACTGCGATCAGACAGTTGGACATGAACAGGGTACGTTCTTCAATGAACGGCTTTGCAAGCGCAATCATATCCGGTTCTGTTGTTACAAAGGTCAGCGTGCGGTCGGATAAGAACGGCTTCATCTTTTCATATACATTGGTCAGGCGTTCGCTGACACCCTCGAGTATCGGTCTGCCGTTGGAATCACGGACGAACAGGGAGGTCTCGGTAGAGGTCATAAACGAGCGGTTGGCAGCGTGCTTTGCAACATAGGCAAGCTGGTCAATCTCCTCCTCGATTTTTCCGTCACCATTGATGTCACGGGAACCCTGAGATGCGATCTTCATAAAGTTGTCAATCGTCCAGGTGTTGTTTTTGACATGGTCATAAGGATTTTCCAGACCGTTGGTCTGAATCATTGACTGATTGAAGAAAATGACGTAGAGGTCCCTATACAATGACAGCGATGCATCCGTAAATGCAAAGTAAACTTCATTGGAACCGTTGAGCGAAAGGCCGGGAACCCACCACGGATGAGAGAAATCAATCGTATCAATTTCATCAAGGCGCATGAACAGATCATCAAAAATCAGGCATGTGGTATACACATTCAGACCGTTGATGATATCATAGGAGCTGTCGCCTGCCATAATATCGGTACGGATGGTTCGGTAGAACGGGTCGCTGTTCTTCCAGTTTGCTTCACTCACAAATGACAGGGATACATTGAGCAGTTCCTCAACGGCACGGTTGCGGAAATAGACAGCATCCTCGACGATATCGCCGGTTTCCTTTTCAATCATGTATTCATATTCGGCATGCTCGCCGGTCAGAATGACAAGCTCCTCACCGCCCATATCAGCAGATACAATGCCGTAGATATCTGCAAGACCGGTTGTTTCTTCCTCTGCTTGTGATGAGGGAGCATCGGGAGCCTTGGTGGAAACGCCATCGGTATCACCGCCGCCGCAGGATACGAGTGCGGAACACAGGGCTGCTAAAAGCAGGAGTGCGGATACAGTTTGTCTTTTTTTCATCTTGTGATATTCCTTTCCGTTATATGAAGTTTTTTGAGATGCGGTGTTTAGTTACTCGGAATTGATTCCTTGGTATAGGCGGAAAATTCTTCGGAGAAGTCGCCGCAGATGCCGTTCTGATTGACGGCACGAACACGGTAGAAATATTCTGTGTGAACCTCAAGACCCTCGTCGATATAACGTCCGACGCGATAAGCCTCCGGTTCGATCTTTGCAATCAAAGTTTCTTCAGACGGGATAAATCCGGTGTTCTTTGCGCGGTAAAGCTCATAATGAGAAAGGTTTTCTTCCATATTTTGTCCCCAGAGCAGATACAGGTGACCGTCATTCTCTCCGCGTGCCGCACGGGGCTTGGTAATCAGACCGGTCCAGACGGAACCGATGGGTGCCGGCTTTTCGGGATCAATGAGGTCGGGGGTATCTTCACGGAGGGGAAGGGAAGCAGCAGAAATGCGGACGGTTGTAAATCCTGCAGTTACTTCATTGTGTTCAGTCGGACGTTCATCGACCGTACATGCAGCAGCAGGAGCATCACCCATGCGGATATCAGCGGCGCCGTCACCGTACAGTCTGGCGATCACACCGTCGCCGTTTTCCGCACGCTTGAGACAGACCAGACGGCGGCTGTCGGAGAGCTGCATAAAGCTGTGCGCTTCTGCAGGCAGAGAGCCGTTTTGTGCAGATATCATGCAGACCGCAGGCGGATTGACAAAGCATTCAGCCATTTCACGGATACCGGCATCTCGATAACTGCCGCTCCAGGAAGTGATTGCATAGCGGAGATGCAGACCGACATGACTGCCGCCGACTTCATGCATCTGAAGCCAGTCATTGGAAACATAGGAATAAATGGCGGATCCGTCACCTGCAGCACCGCAGTCGGTCTTGTCGGGATGAATATGATCGAATTCGACAAGCAGGCTGTCGCGCTGCAGGAGAGCCGCACCGAAGGTGTCGTTTTCGGCAAGTGCCCATTCATGTGCGCTCATGTAAGTATCGGTACAGTGACCGGTCAGATCGCATGCATATTCTGCTTCACAGCCATTCAACTGACAGATCCGGCGTGCACCGGGAACGGCAAACGGGAATGCATAATACAGATAACGGTGGTAGCGGCGCGTGTTAATCATTGCGCGGATATGCGTCAGATCATTGTCAATTTCAATGCGGTGATGGAGTTCATTCAATGTGACTGTCTGCACAATGCCGGCACCGGAAATCGGTTCCTCCGTCTGCGCGGTAACGGTGATGACATCGGGTGTGCGTGTGACTGTGAATACGGCATTGTTCGGTGTGACATAAGACTTGTGGTTGTCTTCGGTAAAGAGGAAACAGTTTGCGCCGTATCCGTCTTCTGCGAGCAGCTCACGACCGAGCTTCTTATCAAATATGGAAGTCATCGATCCGTTCGGCGCAAAGACAATGCGATAGTGGCTGTTTTCCACGATCGGTGCCTCGTCACAGGTCTGCATGTTTTTTTCTGTCGGGGTCATCTGGGACTTCGGTACAACACGGTAACCGCACGGCGGGATTTCGCGCACAACAGCGGATGACTCTCCGTCCGTAATCCGTTCATCACGCATACGGGCAGTGGGATTGAATACGACCAGACTTTCTTCATCTGCGGGAATTTCCGATGCAAGCGCGGCAAGCGCGTCATGGAGTTCCGTTTCTGCTGTTTCTGCGGCTTTTTCAATCCAGTCGCGATGCTGCATCCATGTCTCGTAAACACGCCGTCCCTGATAGCCGCTGACACCGTACGAATGCTCGTCATTCCAGAGCAGATATTCCCACGCGCGGTCGAAGTCCTGCTTCGGATAACGGTAATCCGCATGCATTGCGGCAAGGGATGCATAGGTTTCCGCATTTGCCAGTCTGCGGTCTGCTTCCAGCTTGTCTGCCAAAAGCTGCGGTGCTGCAGACGGATGCTGATACCAACCGGCGGTCATCTCACCGCGCAGAGTCGGAATCTGATCACCGAACCGTTCACGGACGAGATCAAACGGTACATTCGGATCTCCGAGTGTACGGAACTTCGGATATTCCCACTGTTCGTTCCATGCGGCGAACAGGTCTGTCTGATCAAGCGTCGGCTTCTGGTCATCCTCGTAGCTTGCACACAGCCAGATATCATACGGATAATCCGCTTCCATTTTCGGCAGATGGGAAGCAAGTGCTTCTTTCATGCATAGCAGCGTGTGCGGATCGTTTTTGCTGTTTGCATGGAAGCCAAAGGAATGTCCTCCCCAACCATACTGGGTAGAAGCCCAAACCAGCATCTTTCTCTCATTGTCCGCTGCCTGCCAGTAGAACAACAGCGGCAGTGTGGAATCCCAGCGGACATCACACCGTGAACCACCGCCTCCGACATCGGGATTGAAGGTATAGCCGGCACGGGTTTTGTCGCACCGCCAGACTGTGGACGGCAGAGGATTCCACTGATTGGGGGCAAAGATGATATTTTCATATCCGGCATCGGCATACGGAGATACCATTGCCCAGGACATACCGTTGATGTCAATCATCGCCATGGTACGGGTATCTACCTGCCAATCGCGCAGGAGCTTTTCACGGCCATAGGTGCTGCGGCACATTTCCTCAAAGCCAAACGCATGTGTATGGTTTCCGGCAATACCGGCGCACAGACCGATCTTGCCCGGACGGATATAGTCGCGCAGCATCCGTTCTGCCGCTTCCGAACCGCGGTCAGCGGGGTAGTTTTCCCAGAACCAACGACCTTCCATGGTGTAGCGGTAACGATTTTCCTCCGGACGGTCATCCGTTGCATCACACAGAGCCGCAGCATCGTCCAGAAGCTTTTCACTTGTGTAACGCTGAAAATATTGCGAGTTGTGAAGACCGATATCGGTATGCGAGGAAATCATTACATAAAATGTCCACTCACGCGGCTTCTTCCAGCAGTCCTCATATTGATACAGAAGCTCTCCCTGCATGGAATACAGCTCCCAGCGCACCTGTGTATCGGCACTGACAGTGGGAAGCAGAAGCTCCCATGCATAGCTGCCCGACGATACAGCAATCTCAGTTTCGCAGTGCAGACCATTCTTTGTCAGATCGAACACGCGCAGAAGGAAATGGGTATTGGTGTCGCAGACTGTGTTCAGTTTGACCAGCTGACGCCCGTCTTTTGTCAGCAAAGATACCGGTTCGGCGGAAAAATGTTTGATATTCATGGGAATCCTCCTTCTTGGACTCATAGGGTCGGATTTTCTGAAGGTTGTCTATGGATCGTATTTCGTCCGGCACGATATTCTCTCGGTGTCATGCCGGTGATACGCTTGAATTTTTTATTGAAATTGGATGCGTGGTCAAAGCCGCATCGCTGTGCAATCGTCAGAATCGGCAGATCTGTTTCGCCGAGCATTGCTACAGCCATTTCCACCCGGCGGATCAGAAGATATTCATACGGCGAAAGACCCGTAACGATCCGAAAATGGGTGCAGAGCAGGGAACGGCACATATTGGCGGATTTTGCAATTTCCTCCAAAGCCAGTGGTTCGGTGATGTGTGCATGGATATAAGCGATGGCGCGCTGAATGTCTGACAACCGGTTGGATACCGTTTTGGGAGCCATTTCGTCTGTGCTGACAGGCATCAGGGTATTGGAAATGGACATCAGCAGCATCAGCAGAGCATGGCGGAGGGCGAAGCGGTTTTTTTCGGGATCCTCTGCCAGAACACGGATGTGCTCCATATCGGCGCCATAGCTGCAGAAGCGGTGTCTGATCGGCTGTCCCGCATGAATCAGCGCATGCAGACTGCTGCTGTCAATAAAATCTGCGCAAATCGTCCAAAGAAAGTGCGGGGTGATATGGATGTTAAAGGAGACGAGTTCATCGGAGTAAACCGTCGGAACACAATGCTGCTCGTTTGCACGGACAACAAACAAATCTCCCGCATGCGCCTCATAGCAATCGTCTTCGAGATGATATTCCCCATCGCCTGATATAATATAGCCAAGCTCCAGTTCTACGTGATGATGGACACGGAATTTGTCTGATTTTTGGTTCTTTGTGCTGTCAAAAGCTGTAAAAAGCAGTTGGTGAGAAACCTCAGTGTAAATATCCGTTTTCATGCTCTCCCTCACTTTTGGAAAATAATTGCAGAAATGTGGTCGATTGTTGAAGAAAAAACACACGCTCCATGATATACTCATTATACAGAACGCAGCATCGTTTGTCAATATCCGATAATCCGAAGAATTGAAACAATCCGCCAAAATTGGAGATTTTGCCATGCTTTTAACTGACTATTTTTATCCTAACCCAGATCTGTCATGGGATATTGCTCTATCCTGCGGGGTACAACACGGTACGATTCGTTTGCCGGAGGATGCTGATTTTGATGTAACATCGCCATCGCATCTGCATACTGTAACAGATCGGTTCCGTTCCCGCGGTATTACTCCGATCATTGTGGAACCGCTTCCCAATGCTTTGCACGATCATATCAAAATCGGTGATGCGCAGCGTGATATGTGCATTGAAAAGTTCATCTGTTTGATGAAGAATCTCCGTGAAGAGGGTATCCATACTGTTTGCTATAATTTCATGGCACATTATGGCTGGACCCGTACCGCAAAGAATCTTGCGGAACGAGGCGGCGCACATGTAACCGGTTTTTCCTTGGCGGATTTCCGACCGGATGAAACGTTACTTTCGCATGAACAGATGTGGAACAATTATCAATATTTTATCAAGGCAGTAATTCCGTATGCAGAACGCTATGATATCCGTCTTGCACTGCATCCCGATGATCCGCCTCTGCCGTCACTCGGCGGTGTCGCCCGGATCTTTACGAGCCTGGAAGCGATCCGGAGAGGAATACAGGTGGTTCCGTCTTCCCATCTCGGCGTCACCTTTTGTCAGGCATGTTATCATCTGATGGGAGAACGTCTGGAGGATGCGATCCCGGCACTTGCCGATAAAATCTTTTTCGTTCATTTCCGCAATGTCTGCGGCGATAAAACCTGCTTCAGAGAAACCTATCATGACAACGGAGAGATCGACATGGCGGCAGCGATGAGACTGTATGCCAGGTATGGCGTGGATGTACCGATCCGCGTTGATCACGTACCGACCATGCCGTGGGAACAGTCCTCCGCCGCAGGCTATGACGCAATCGGCAGACTGTTTGCTATCGGTTATCTGAAGGGAATCATGCAGGGCGTTGAACCCGAGCATCATGCATCCGTAATGTGATACGAGGAGGAATATATTTATGCTGAAACTGAATAACAGGGAAGATATCATTGCACTGACACCGCTTTGGAAGGGTGAACGTTTCCCGGACGGAAGACCGCGTGTGCCGGACCGTTATCTGGAAGCAATGCGCGGAATGACACTGGAGGAGCTTTGGAAGCCGATCTTTGTCAAGGGCTATGAGAGTCAGTTTGAAGGTGATCTGCGCACCCTGCACGATGATGGACGTAAGCTGATCGGTCGTGCTGTCACCGCATCCTTTGTTCCAACCCGTCCCGACCTGCATGAGGTCATGTTCTCTGTCGGTGCAGAGGATGGCAGAAAGGGCAACTACAACCAGTGGGTCATTGACAGTCTGGTAGAAGGTGACGTTGTTGTTGCTGATATGTATGATAAAATTTATAAGGGCACATTTATCGGCGGTAATCTGACAACCGCGATCAAAACAAAAACCAAAACCGGCGGTGCTGTCATCTGGGGCGGCATCCGCGATACCGAACAGATGAAGGCGGTTCCCGATGTACAGGTTTATTACCGCGGCATCGACCCCACTCCGATCCGTGAATTTGTCATGAAGGACTTCAACAGTATTACGCGCATCGGTAAGGCAACCGTTCTTCCGGGTGACATTGTTTACGGCGCAGGCGGTGGCGTACTGTTCATTCCCGCGCATCTCGTTCCGGAAGTTGTGGACGGGGCGGCAAAGACACATGTCAAGGACGATTTCGGCTTTGAAATGATTACCGCAGGCAAATTTACAACCGCACAGATTGACCGCGCAACATGGACCGAGGAAATGCTCGATATGCTGATGGAATGGATCAGGACCGATCCGCGCGGCGAGGAATACCGTCATCTTGACTGGTCGTACGAATATGACCTTGCAAGAAACGGCGACCCGAACGATACACAGACGATGCTGTGATTCTGAGAGGATAATAAGTGATGATGCAATTTGATATGACCGGCCGCCGTGCTCTGGTTACAGGATCAACACAGGGAATCGGTTACGCGATTGCAAAATGCTTTGCAGAGCATGGTGCAGAGGTCTATATACACTGCTCCGCCGATAAGGAGAAAGCGCAGCGGATTGCCGATGAAATTCACGGTCAGACGGGTACTGCCGTACATGCAGTCGCGGTTGATCTCGGTGATATCGATGCCGCGGAAAGATTACATAAAGCGACAGGAGAGCTTGACATTCTTGTCTGCAATGCAAGTGTGCAGTTCCGCCGTTCGTGGGATGAAATTCCGCTTGACGAGTACGAAACACAAATGAATGTGAATTTCCGCGCGTCAATGAATCTGATGCAGACATATATCCCGGGTATGCAGAAGCGCGGCTGGGGGCGTGTGCTGAATGTCGGCAGTGTCCAGCAGGTGAGGCCGCATGCGAAGATGGCTGTCTATGCTGCATCCAAATGTGCGCTTGCTTCCCTGACGGAAAACATTGCCATGCAGATCGCATCGGACGGTGTCAATGTCAACATGCTTGTTCCCGGTGTAATTGTTACACCGCGTAACGAAGCCGCACTCTCCGATCCGGAGTACAGAGCGAAAGTTCTGGCAGGTATACCGTCCGGATATGCAGGAGAGCCGGAGGACTGTTCCGCCGCAGCACTGCTGTTGTGCTCCAATGAAGGACGGTATATCACAGGCAGTTCTCTTTATGTAGACGGTGGTATGCGCCTGTAATCCAAATCCTGTATTTTGCATGATTTGCACGCAAAGCAAATTATCAGAAATGACAGCAGCAATCAAACAATATCAAAAGGGGCTGATGCACTTATGTTTCTCAGCCCCATTCATTTTTCCTTGGGGTTGTCGCATGAAACCCCTTTTCCTTTATTTTCAGGCTTTTCCGCACTTTGTTTATTGGAAAATTAAAATACAGTTTCCCTCTGATAAGTTATGGTGCACCTGTACGGAATCATTCATCCGATACAGGTGCACCATTTATTTACTCAATCATGTTGAATCGTATTGTGTATGACAAAGATGTTATGTAAGCGGACACTCCGTAATACACTTTTCCGCATTACCGGGACGGCACTTGGTGATTGGGTCGCGCTGCTTCAGACCGGCGATCAGCTGATCTGCGGTGATCTTGCCGACCGGCATGATGTTGAGCTTGGAGCCGAGGCAGTCGTCACCGTCCGCATTGGTCAGAACAAAACGGGAAGCCCACTGACAGGTGACGGTATCAAGCGGTACATAGGTAAACGCATTGCCGTCGATGTCAACGGTGATCGCCTTGTCTTCGGTCAGCGCATTCATCGGACAGGACTTGATACAGCGGCGGCAGACGGAGCAGGTCTTCTCCTGAATGGTATTCGGCAGAACTGCATCAGCAGGAAGAACAGCATCGGTGACGATACAGATGAATCTCTGGTTCACGCCGTACTTCTTTGTGTAAAGGGAGCCGGACAGCGTAACTTCGCCCAGACCTGCGGCAGCAGCTTCAAACGAACAGTCAAACGGAGAGGAATAGTTTCCGCGCGGCGAGCAGATGGGCGTACCCATACCGATCAGATCGGAGGTGATTGTCGCGCGTTTTCCTGCACGGCGCAGTGCTTTGACCAGCTCATAAGCAACCATGTGCAGCTCGTTCTGTGCCTGAGACTGTGCGAAAATGAACGGACCGACAGCCTCGGCAGGTTCTCTGCCTGCGCGGCGTGCGCTTTCGCCGGGATAGCTCAGACCGACAACGATGACGCTCTTTGCACCGGACAGGTATTCGTCGGTGTTGTACAGGCGGCGCACGGTCGAGGTGACCACAGGATCAAAGACGCGGAACATACCGTTGTTGTCGCGGACGTCAAACAGTTCTTCGCCATCCTTGATCGGACGAAGCTGGGAGGTCACGTTATCGATACGGGAAGCCGGTGCAACACCGAGCATATCCGCACCGTATTCTTTGGCGACTGCTTCCAGCGTATCGCGCAGGGAAATACTGTCTTCATTGCCGACAGGCTGATTGAGATACCAGTCGCGTTCTTCCAGCGGTGCGTCGGTGATAACGATCATCGATGCGGTGGAGTCACCGGGCTGAAGCTCCCATGTGATGTACGGATCGACAAATTCACGCAGGGAGCGCATATTGGGCATTGTGGAATAGCCCATCTGCTCGATTTCACGCGCGATATCATAGTTGGCGTAGCCAAGACCGAGTCCGACTGCATTGCCGATCGGACCTGCGTGACGACCGCGGAGGACTTCCGCACAGGAAGCATCCGGCGCGTTCATAACAGCGGAAATCACGACGACGTTCTTTGCTCCGGGCATCTTTTTTGTCAGATCACAGCCGCGGGAGAGCAGCGTTTCTGCGGACACGATGGTGATGCGGTCCGCGTGGTACTTCAGTCCGATGCAGCTCATGCGGTCATAGACAGCGCGGGAAATGGGCTGGTCAGGATCTGCAATCTGGCGCAGACGGCGGTTGTAGGGAGAGTAGGATTCATCGCGGAAACGGCGGTCCTTCGGTACGCAGACCTTGATGCAGACACCCATTTCACCGCCGCGGCGACCCTTTTCCGCCTCACGCTTGATGATGGCTTCTTCGGTGACAACATCAGGAATTTCGTCATCGAGGTCAAGGTCAAAGTGTTCACCCCATGCGCATCTCCACAGGTTCTTGTTTGCAAAGCGATGGACATAGACCTTGCCGTCCGCATCGCGGATGTTGAGCGCGTTGACACCCTTGACTTCCTTGCGGTATGCATCGGTCGGGCAGCAGCGAATGCACTCACCGCACATGTCACACAGCGTTCCGCCGGGCAGAAGCGGTGTGGGTTCCAGTTCCGCATCGGTGATGATGGAAACGAAACGGTTGCGCGGACCGAATTCGGGAGACATGGCAAGACCGTGCCAGCCAAGCTCTGTCAGACCGGCGCAGACGCTGGCATAGATGTGTGACATATCGGGAGAGAAGACCGCGTCCAGTTCCTTGTAGTTGCGGTAACGCCAGATGTTGGAAGAAACAATCGGTACGGCGTTGTATCCGTTATTGTCCAGAAAATGACCGATCGTGAAGGAAATGTGGTCGAGCTTGGTGTTCATCGTGTACTGTACGGAGTAGGATTCAAAAACCTGGCTCTTGCCGTGTTCGCCGCCTTCCAGTTCCATCGTTGCGGTCGGGTGCTGGATGGCACAGACGATGACGGTCTTCGCAGTCGGCATGATACCTCTCGGACTCATTTTGATCGGTGCTTCGTCAAAGCGTCCGATGTTGGCAAAACCGACAAGATCCGCGCCAAGTTCATGTGCCAGTTCTTTGATGCGTTGTGTCATACGAAAATCCATGGTGATAATTCCTTTCTGTTTTGTTGAGGTTATTTTGTATACCGGCTTGCAATTCCGGATTGAAGTTCTGCGGCAGCTTCCCGCAAGGAGCGGACATCCGGGGATTGTTCCGCTAAAAGGATGACTGCATTTTTGTGTAATATATTGCTGACTTCACGTAACAAGGAAGCGGAAGATGAAATTCAAAGAAAATCCTCATACCTCTGTTTTGACGGTGCATAACCGAAATACTTTTTGAATGCGGTTGCGAAATTTTTAGCATCGTGAAATCCTGCATGCTTTGCCGTGTCAACCACGGAATAGTAGCCCGTGTTCAGAAGTGTTTGTGCGCGCGTCATACGGAGTGCGGTCAGATGTGCTTTCGGTGTGGTTCCGAGATCATGCAGAAAACAGTTGCGCAGATGTGTTGTACTGATATGCAGATGCGATGCGATATCGGCGACCGTCATTTCGGAATCGCTGTAATTCTGCTCCATGTAGGCAAGTGCCGCAGAAACAAGCTCGGAGGATAGCGGCTTTATAGTTTTCTGATTTTCAAAAATTTCGGCGAATACAGAATAAAGCAAAGCCGTACAGCGGACATGATACCCGGGCTCCGCATTGTGCCAGATTCGGTCTGCTTCCAAAAACAGCGGAAGCATGGTATCATACCGAAAATCGTGGAGAATTTCAATATCCTGTTTCCGTTCTGCTGCTGTGCCTTTGTTCAGAACATTGAAGTGAAATACAATGCGGCAGTCGTTGTAGGAATACCGCGTATAAGATAAGTTCGGATGAAATAATGCAAGATCACGTTTTTCCAACTTGATTTGTTTATTGTTTTGCAAAATGATTTCCGTATTGCCGTCCCAGCGCAGGGACAACGCATAAAACGGACGCGCCCGCGTTTTCATTGTCACAACCCGGTCTTCAAAACGAAGCACTTCCAAGAGCTGCAGCTGCAGCTGTTCACAGTCCCCAAGCATTCCTATCACTCCAATCATGTCGGCTATCATCATTATACACCAAATTGTTGCGAAAGTCAAACTGTTTCTTGCGAAAATAAGGTTTTCATGTGCGGTTATTCATGGTATACTGATAACACAGAAAATAAAATTTGTTGATTCTGTCAAGAAAGGTCTGGTTATATCTATGAAACCTCTGCCAAAAGATCTGAAAATTACGGATATTCGGTTCGCCGACATTGACGGACTGCCCAAGCACATGATTCTTTTGAAAATCTATACTAATAGTGATATTGTCGGTTATGGCGAAGTACGCGATGCCTCCAGCGCGACGTATGCCATGATGGTCAAAGGAAGACTGCTTGGGGAAAATCCTCTGAATGTTGATAAGCTGTTCAATCGCATCAGGCAGTTCGGCGGACATTCCAGACAGGGCGGCGGTGTCTCGGGGATCGAAATTGCGCTGTGGGATATCGTCGGTAAATATTACGGTATTCCCGTGTATCAGCTGCTGGGCGGTCAGTACCGTGACCGTGTGCGCGTGTACGGTGACACAGATGTTGACGGCAAGCATACCGGACGCGATATGGGACGTGCGCTCAAAAAACGGATGGAAGCCGGCTTTACATTTCTGAAAATGGACCTCGGTATTGAGCTATTGTACGATGAACCGGGTACACTCAATGCGCCCGCCGGTTTTCTGAACGATCTCAAGACCTACTCGATGAAAGCGATCAGCCATCAGTCCGGCTCCATCGACAAGTCCCTGATGTACGGAAAGAACTATGAGATTTTTACCGTTCCGCATTATGCAACGGGCATTCATGTTACGGAAAAGGGTCTTGACTATCTCGAAAACTATGTCCGTGAGATCCGCGAGGAAATCGGGTACGAAATTCCGCTTGCCATCGATCATTTCGGTCACGTCGCGGTCGAAGATGCGATCCGCTTTGCGAAACGAATGGAAAAATACAACATCGCGTGGATGGAGGATATCGCGCCGTGGATGCTGACCGAGCATCTGCGCAAATTCACGCAAAACAGTTGTGTCCCGCTCGGAACCGGGGAGGACATCTACTTAGCTGAAAACTTTGAACCGATACTGCAGGCGGGTGTCAACCTCGTTCATCCCGATGCGCTGACCATCGGCGGTCTCGGTCAGATCATGCAGCTCGGCAGAATGTGCGAAAAGTACGGTGCGGCAATTGCTCTGCACATGGCGGAAAGTCCGATCGGATTTATGGCAGCACTGCATGCGGGTGCGGCACTGAAAAATGTGCTCTGCATGGAATTCCACTCCGTTGATCATCCCGAATGGCTGGCGTTGGTAAACCCTCATATCCGTATTGAAAACGGTTTTGCCGCTGTTCCCGATGCGCCGGGACTGGGCATTGAATCGCTGAATGAAGAACTGATCGAGAAATTCCATAAGAAAGATACGCCCGCGCCGTGGAGTGATACTTCTCATTGGGACGGTGAATGGGCAAATGACCGAATCTGGTCTTAATACCCAACCCATATGGAAGGCGTTTTTCCATGCTGAAACGGAAACCGTTCGGTTTTACTGTACGTCCGCAAACCCGATAAATATGATATCAGAACAGAAAGGAATTTGATTATGTCAAGAAGAGAAACCGCACTGCGTTATTTCAACGAAATGAGTGAAGAAAGCCGCCTCCGCATGAAAACGGGCATTGAACAGTACCGCAAGGGAGATGCTGTAATCACGGTTGTCCGTGCTGACGGTACACCCATCGAGGGTGATGTCAACGTTCATGCGGTACTGAAAAACCACGAATTCCGTTTCGGCTGCAACATTTTCATGCTCGATGAATTTGAAACAGAGGAAAAGAACCGCATATATCGCGAAAAGTTCCCGGAGATCTTCAATCTGGCAACCGTGCCGTTTTACTGGAGTGATCTGGAAC
>JAFYTT010000107.1 GCA_017558715.1 Clostridia bacterium
ACCACTCCCGAAGAACAGAACTGGGAAGAAAACTACTACGTTATTGAATACGAAAAGACCATTTCCAAGGACGAAACCGTATTCACCGGTATGTTTGCAGTTTCCGCATATGCATCTGATCTTGAAAGATGTATGGAAATTGTCACCATGCTCAACACCGACGGCGCTCTGCGTGATATCTATGCATACGGTGTCGAAGGCAAACATTGGGAACTCAATGAAGACGGTTCCGTTCATATGCTGAACAACGACTGGTCTATGAACTTCTACCACTCCGGCAACACCTTCGTCGGTCATGCTCCCGAATCCCTGCCTGCGAACTATGCAGAAATCGGTAAGCTGCAGAACATTGAAACGCTGACCGGTCCGTATATGTCTTGGACATATCTGAACGAAGAAACCGAAGCGCTCTACAACGAATACGTTGCAGAAGCTGAAAAGCTGCTCGCAGAATTTGACGCAGCGGCTGACCGTACCGCTTGGGCAGAAGCATTCAACGCTGAACTCAAGGAAGATACGGAAAAGAAGCACATCATCAATAGAATGACTGTTGCTGACGGCGACAACAACTTTGCTGTTTCTTATAACGACTTCCAGACCGCTATGTACGGTGCGGGCTGATTTAACAGAATACTTTTGGTGAGGGCGGACGGTTCCGCTCTCACTTTTTTTGTCAAAAAGAGCTTTACAGAGAAAGGAAAATGATATGAACTTTTCGATTTATATGCCGGTTGACCTGAAATCCGGTGTCAGCTGTGTAAAGGAAAACAGCAAGTGCTTTGCGCTCGGAAAACATGCGCTGCTGGTCACCGGACGTCACGCGGCAAAAGCTTGCGGTGCACAGGATGATGTCATTGCCGTGCTTGAAGGACTTGGTATTGCATACACCGTATATGACTGCATCGGCGAAAATCCCCTGATGTCGGTCTGCCATGCAGGCGGTCAGACAGCTCATAAGGTCGGTGCGGACTTTATCATCGGTATCGGCGGCGGCAGCGCTATGGACGCGGCAAAGGCGATTGCGGCATATGCGGCAAATCCGACGATGTCAGGGGAAGCGCTGATGACCGAAAAGCGTGAAAACCGTGCTCTGCCGATCATTCTGATTCCGACCACAGCCGGTACGGGCAGTGAGGTCAATCCGTATGCCGTTCTCACGCTGGACGGTCAGGATAAGAAGTGGACCTACAAGGATTTTGATGAAGCGTATGCAAAATATGCGTTCCTCGATGCACGGTATACGATGTCGCTTTCCGAGACGTATACGCTGTCCTGTGCGCTGGATGCGTTTGCGCATTGTGCGGAATCGTATCTGTCGCCGAAGGGGGACGAGATGTCCCGTCTGTTTGCGGGATACGGTGCTCGCGTTCTGTACGCCTTTATCCGCGATTTCGAAGCGGGTGAGGCAATCTCCCTTGAAACAAGAGAAGCGCTGCTGTACGCCTCCTGTGCCGGCGGAATCGCCATCAATAAGACGGGTACGGGTTTCCCGCATCCGCTTGGCTACAATCTGACGCTGATGCGCGGAATTCCGCACGGTGCGGCATGCGGTGCATTCTACCGCGAGTATCTGACCTATAACGAAAAGGGTGATGCGAAGCTTTGTCAGGCACTGTATGATGCCATCGGTGCGGACGGCGAGGAAATCAAAACCGTCATTCCCGAAAAATCTGCGGTCAAGCTCGCGCTGGACGACGAAACAATCGCCATGTTTGTAAACAAGGTCAAGGGTGCCGGCAACTACAAGAACAGCCCTTATGTGATCAATGAGCAGGAAATGACGGATATCTACCGCCGTTTGTTCGGAGAGGACAACGCATGATCCGCGGACTGCATCACATTGCGATTCTATGCTCGGACAGGGAAGCGTCTCTGCGGTTTTATGAAACGCTCGGCTTTGACCTGTATGAATCGCATCCCAGACCCGAACGGCTGGATGAAATTTTGATGCTGCGCGGTCACGGGATTGTGCTGGAGCTGTTTGTCTCGAAGAACAATCCGCCGCGTGTCTCAAATCCCGAGGCATACGGTCTGCGGCATCTGGCACTTGCCGTTGATGCGCTTGATGAACTGGTCGGGACGCTGGAACATGCCGGATATCAGCCCGAACCGATCCGCTGCGACACCTTTACGGGTGAGCAGATGACGTTTGTCAAGGACCCCGATGGATTGCCGATTGAGCTGCATGAATAAAGGAGAATGAATCCATGATCGATGTATATGAAACCCCTCCTGTGCTTGAAAATGAGCGATATCTGATTCGTTTTATCCGCAAAGAAGATTGTGATGATCTGCTTTGCGTTTATTCCGATGAAAATGCGGTTCCATTTTTCAATGGTGATAACTGCAACGGCGATGATTTTCATTATACCACGAAAGAGCGGATGCAGCAGGCGATTGATTTCTGGCTGCGGGAATACGGGATGCGGTATTATGTTCGTTTTGCAATTTGCGATAAACGTAAAAACAATGCAGCCATCGGAACGATTGAAATCTTCAATCGGCAAGCGAATGATTTCTTCACAGACTGTGGACTGCTTCGTCTGGATTTGCGCTCGGACTATGAACAGGAAGAGGAGATTGGAAATTTGCTGTCGCTAATTATTTCGCCGTTCTTCACTTTATTTTCCTGCAGCATGATTGCAACCAAAGCAATCCCGGCGGCAAAAGAACGGATTTCTGCCTTGAAAACATTCGGATTTGAATTGTCGGCGGAACCCTTGATCGGCGGTCATGACGGGACTGTCTACGGTGATTATTGGATCCTCAAACAATAACGGAAATACAAAAACCTGCTGTAAAACGGAAATTAAATCCGTGTACAGCAGGTTTTATCATTATTTGAATTTATACGTTGAAGCGGAACAGAACGATGTCGCCGTCCTTCATGACGTATTCCTTACCTTCGGAGCGGACCATGCCCTTTTCCTTTGCGGCGGTCATGGAGAAGCCGTTTGCTTCCAGTTCGTCAAAGTTGATGACTTCTGCACGGATAAAGCCACGTTCAAAGTCGGTGTGGATCTTGCCGGCAGCCTGCGGAGCCTTGGTGCCTCGGGTGATTGTCCATGCACGGCATTCATCAGAGCCTGCGGTCAGGAAGCTGATCAGACCGAGCAGGGCATAGCTTGCCTTGATGAGCTTATCAAGACCGCTTTCCTCAATACCCATGTCCTCCAGGAACGCACCCTTGTCTTCCGGCGGAAGCTGTGCGATCTCGGATTCGATGGAAGCGCAGATCGGCAGAATACCGGAATGTTCTTCATCGGCATATGCCTTGAGCTTGACGAAGAATTCGTTTTCCATGGGATCGGTGCCGACATCGTTTTCGGACATGTTGGCAGCGTAAATGACGGGCTTCATGGAGAGCAGCGGAACGTCGGTCAGCATTGCCAGTTCATCGTCGGTCAGCTCCATTGTGCGCGCGGTCTTACCGTCAGCGAGCGTGTCGTGGATACGGTTGAGCAGATCGAGCTCACCGGCAAGCGTCTTGTCGCCCTTCATTGCCTTGGTAACACGGTCAATGCGGCGGTCGAGCAGTTCGATGTCGGAGAGGATCAGCTCCATGTTGATGATCTCAACGTCGGAGATGGGATCGATACGTCCCTCAACGTGAATGATGTTTGCATCCTCGAAGCAGCGGACGACATGAACGATCGCATCGACTTCGCGGATGTGAGAGAGGAACTTGTTGCCAAGACCTTCGCCCTGTGCCGCGCCCTTGACAAGACCTGCAATATCGACAAATTCGATGACAGCAGGGGTCTTCTTGTTCGGGTTGTGGATTTCTGCGAGCTTGTCCAGACGGGAGTCGGGAACGGCAACGATGCCGACATTGGGTTCGATGGTGCAGAACGGATAGTTGGCACATTCCGCGCCCGCATCGGTGATTGCATTGAACAGAGTGGACTTGCCGACGTTGGGAAGTCCGACGATACCTAATTTCATATGTATGTATCTCCTTAAAATAATCCTTTATTTGCAGGGGTTTTTGCGTAGTGGGTAGTGGTTCTACACCATTTTGACACCATTTTTGCATGGATTTTTATGGTGTTTCGTGCGAAAACCCCGTTTCGCTGAAAATATTTGACCGTTTTTTTCAACAAATTCTGTGGATTCATGAACAATTCATCCCGAAGCGTTTTTTGTTGACACCATTTTACACCAATTTTGATTGATTCTGAATGGTGTTCTGTCCGCATACTCCATTTTGTTGGAACAATTTGATTGCATGATCCATAGAATCGGTTGTGACATGAACATAACGGTCCATGGTTGTCTTGATACTGGCATGACCCAGTAATTTTTGAAGCACCTTCGGCTGCATACCTGCCTCGATGGCTCGTGTGGCGTAAGTATGGCGTAAAGCGTGCATACAAAAACGATTGATCTCTGCTTTTTCGCAGAGCTTGTAGAGGTGGGTATCATAAGAGCTGTTCTTGGAAGGTTCCCCTGTACGCCAGTTGATAAAGACAAGATCGCGCATAACAAGCTTTGCCATCAGACCGGTTCGCCTGTCCATGTATTCGAGCGTTTCCGAAAGCAGAGGAGATTCTTTTCTGCCGCGTCGGTTATCCCATATACCTTTGAGAATGTTATACGCTCTGTCCGTCAGCGGAATGGTGCGATAACTCTGTATGGTTTTGGGCGGACCTGCACGCCAGGCTTTCTGTGCATGGCGAAACTCCAATGTTTTATTTACGGTTAACGTGCGCTTCTCAAAATCAATTGCATCCCAGGTCAGACCAATCATTTCACCGGTACGCAGTCCTGTTTCCAGGATGAGTGCGTACTGATTGTAGTTATGCGAATAACTGGCTGCCTGAAGAAATTTTAACTGCTCTTCGCGGGTGAGAAACTTAATATCGTCTGTCGCACGTACAGGCTTTGTGAAACGAACGCCGTCCATCGGATGCTTGATGATGAGGTCATTCATCTTGGCTGCCTTGAACATTGTACCCATCGTGATATAAGCCTGACGAATGGTAGAACCCGCATAGTGCGCATCCATTTGAATGAATACCTTTTTGCAATGCATTGGTTTTACACTCGCAATCTTCATGTGACCGATCACGGGCTGAATGTTGCGGTGATATCGCTCTCTGTAATTACGGAGAGTGTTTGGAGCAAGATCCCCAACGATATTTTCAATCCAAAATTCAAACCATTGATCTACGGTTGTTTCAGTGGGCACAAATACGTCTTCGTGCTTATCGGCATATTTTGCTTCTTCAATCCAGTTTCGTGCCTCCGGAAGCGTTTCGAAATGTTTTTCATGCCGTTTGCCGGTTTTATCGACAAAGCGAGCGGTGAATCGTCCGTCTTTCCTTTGGCAGATACCCTTGCCGCATTCTTTTCCTTTGAGATTCTTTCCCATTGAGGATCTCCTTTCCCGCAAGAGAAAAGAGCACAACAGTACATCATAATTATACCATAAAATGCGTCTTTACTCAAGCGTTTCTTTAAAAAATCTTTTCGGAAATTTGTAAATTTTTGATGCATCAGATAACCGTTTGATTTCGGATGTATTCCTCGAATTCCACTCGTTTGACAAGTTTTTTCGCTCCGACAAAAAGGACAAACGGACAATTTGGCGTGCGCAGCATACTGTCGATTTTATTGATGCCGATGTTGCTGTATTCGGCGGCTTCCTTGATGGTTAAGGTCATTTTCAGATGCGTGGGGGTTGTATTGATTGTATGGTCCATAGGGACTCCTTTCTTTAAGAAAAAATTGAAACACTTGAAAGTACGTGTACCAAGTGTACTTGTGTACGGAATCGGTACGTTTGGTACACATGGTACACGTACTTTTGACTCCTTGTATTTTTTTATTTGCCAAATCCCGGCAGCAG
>JAFYTT010000108.1 GCA_017558715.1 Clostridia bacterium
AGGGGCGATTCACGAATCGCCCGCACCCTATCTGCAAAAGCCATTTAAATTAAGGAATACAGAAACGCATCTTGATTTTTTATCTGATCAATTTGAAAAAGTAGACGGGCGATTCGTGAATCGCCCCTACCTATAATAAAGACATACCGTCACGGTTGATCCGCGGCGGTATTTTTTTCTTGACAAAACATCATTTTTGATGTATGATGATGTTATCAGGATTGGGACAGTCGAGGACGCCTGTCCCTACACCGCAACCCAAAACATCGAAAAATGCAGCAGGAGGACAATTACCATGACCAACACACTTGTCCGAGAACAGGACGAACATTATTCCAACTACCGTATTCCCGGTATTGTTGTCACAAAACGCGGGACATTGATCACGTATTTTGAGGCACGCCGTACGGCATCTGACTGGGCGAGGATGGATATTCTGCTCTACCGCTCCGAGGATGGCGGTAAGTCGTTCTCAGACCCGATTGTGATGGCACAGGGCGATGACGACTACCCGACTGTCAACAATCCCGTATGTATCGTGGGGACGGACGGCAGACTGCACTTCCTCTACTGCCGCAATTATTCGGTCGGCGGCGGAGATGTCTGGTACCGCACCTCCGATGATGACGGCAGAACATGGTCTGTGCCGCGCAACATCATGGCATCGACCAGGCCGGAGCTTCACAACGTCTTTGCCTGCGGTCCGGGACACGGCATTGCCACGTCCGACGGGATGCTGCTCGTCCCCACTTGGATGGTACAAAAGGACGCAGGGCAGGAACTCATGTCGCACCATCCCGGAACAGTTTCGACGCTTTATTCCCGCGACAACGGGCAGACATGGGCACTCGGTACGCTGATTGCACCGACAGACGAGCACCGCGACCCCAACGAAACACAGGCGGCAATTCTCTTCGACGGGCGCATTTATCTCAATGTCCGTGTATCCGGCATCGGTTACCGCGCGTACACAACAAGTGCGACGGGATTCGACGGATGGACTCCGCTTGTCACCGATTCATCGCTTCCCGACCCGACGTGCTTTGGCAGTACCGCATCAGCTGTCGTGGACGGGATGCACATCCTCGCGGTGGTCAACTGCGCGCATCAGACGGCACGGGAGAATCTTGTCTGCCGACTCTCCTATGACGACGGCAAAACATGGGCAAAGTCGCTGGTCATCGAACCCGGTGACGCGGGATACGCCGATATCGCGCTGACGGAGGACGGCACGGTTTATGTGCTGTATGAGCAGAGCGCGGGTGTGCGGGATCGGTTGGCGGTATTTTCGATTGAGGACTTTGCATGAAACAATAACACAGCTCCCGCAACCGTGTATTTACACGATGTGGGAGCTGTAACTTTTTGATCTTATTCGGTAAACAGTGCGAGGGTATCTGCGATCAGCTTTTCTACCTTCGGGGTATGTGCGGTAACAACAGACGCAATCGCATTGTCGCCCTTGCTGAGCTTCTGATAGATGGCATTGTGCAGATCGATCGTCCAGCCGTAGATGCTGCCGATATCAACAACGCGGGATTCACCGATGATGCCGAGCATTTCGATGGAATCTTCATTGCGCATCTGCTTCTGCTCGACGTTGACGCCGTAATAAACAGGGAGAATGTCTGCATATGCGTGATATGCCATCGCATCGATGATCGCGGCGGCACGTTCGGGATTCTGACAGGTTACGGGAATTGTGGAGGACACGATGTTTTTGGTACAGAAGCTGTAGTAGCCCTCCTGCGCTTCGTCGTACTTGGGCGAAGGCAGAATACCGTAGGTGTCTTCCATATCACGGAACTTGGATGAGCCCTTGAGCTGTGCAATCGTAAACAGAGAACGTCCGGCTTCGAACGCATCTTCATAGTGCGCACCGTTCGAACCGTTGAGGAATACGGTTTCGCCCTTGGTCTTGAACAGTTCGGCAATCTTCATCGAGACATTATAGAAGTGTTCATTATCAATGTTCAGATGCGGAACACCGCTCTGATCCAGCTTGATAAATTCAAGTCCGCTGCCATACATCAGCGCGGGGACTGCCTGTTCCCAGAAGGTCATGCCGTAAACGGATGTACCGCCGACCTTGAAGGTAAAGTCGGTTTCACCGTTCAGGTTGACAGCGGCTTTCATGTATTCATGCATTTTGGAAAGCGTCCATGTACCGTCACGGACAGAGTCATAGAGCAGCGGGAGATCGAGGTTTGTCAACATATCGTCGTTGACGTAGACACCCTCGATGACTTCAAAGTTCATCAGGTTGATATCACTGATGCCGAAATAGACCTTATCACTGCCGCCGAGACGGGAATATTCGCTGACCCTCTGATCCCACCAGGGCTGATCGAGATGGATGTTCTGAAGTTCCGAAAGGTCAAGCACGTATTGTTCCAGAATGACGGAGGAGCTGTTGCCCGCAGACAGCAGTGCCGTCTGATAAACGTCGTCGCCGGTCAGAATGTTCTTGGTATATTCGCCGACAGACTGGTTGATGTCAAACTCGGTGACATTCAGCTTGACGTTGAACGCTTCCTCGACCTTGCTGTTGGCTTCAAAGACGGTATCATCCATGATATCGCCGGTTGTTTCTTCAAAATAGATCGTTGTGTAGAAGCCCCACGTCGTGTTTGTGTTGAGGATGCGGAATTCCTCACCGCCGCAGTCAAAATCACCGTACTGATAAGCAGGTTCCGCTGCCGCAGTTTCTGTGACAGATGCATTTGCCTGGGTATCGGTTGTGGGTTCGGTCGTGCCGGTATCGCCGCCGCATGCGGTCATGGCGGTCAGAACCGATGCGAGCAGGAGCACTGCCGCTGTAAGATTCTTGCGTTTCATTTGATAAATCCTCCAAATGATAGAATGGAATTATTATAACAGAAATCGGGCAGAAAGTCAATTCTTTTTGATAGATTCGCGGAAGATCCACGCCATTGCGTGCTCGTCGTTGGAGCAGATGATCTCGTCAGCATCGGCTTTCAAAGACTCGTTTGCGTTTGACACGACAAATCCGCGACCTGCCGCTAAAATCATCGAGCGGTCGTTATCGCTGTCGCCGACGGCCGCTGTTTGCTCATGCGCAATTCCGAGCTTGTCGGCAAGTGCCAGCAGTGCTCTGCCCTTGCCTGCGGATGACGAGAAAATCTCCAAACCGCAGTACGCGATCTGCGCAAAGCCTATCCCGTCAATGCCGCGCAGAGCCTCTCTGCACGCATCAAACTCGGCTTCCTTGTGGAAGTATACCGCAAACATTTCAACACCGTCAGCCGCATAAGCGCGCGTTTTGAAGTCGGATTCGTATACGGCAAACTGTTCGACGACCTCGCGGTGGCGCTGCCAGACGTTGTAGTAGGCAAACGCTTTGTCATTCTGCTGGGATGCGTCTCCGATGCAGACACCGCGGTGGCGGTAGGTGATGTGCACCTCAAAGGTATCAAGCAGATCAAGAACGCGGTTGGAAAGCGCCTTTGGGATACACAGCTCAATGATGTTTTCACCCGTTACAGCATCCATGACAGCCGCGCCGTTGGAATAAAGAAAGTAGCGGATATCGGGGTGGGAACGCAGTACCTCGGGCATTTCGGTATAGGAACGCCCCGATGCGGGAACGACCGGAATACCGTTTTCTGCCAGTGCATGAATGGCATCGAGGTTCTCCTGTGATACTTCACCGCGCGAATTGAGCAGGGTTCCGTCAAGGTCAGTGGCAATCAGTTTGATTGGAGACATGGTCAGTTTCCTTCCGCCAGTCGGATGGCTTCTTTGGTATATTCCGCATCGAGCATCGGCTGGTCGGCGTATTTATCAAACATACCGACAAGGACACCGTCACCGGGCTTCATTTCGGCAAACGCGCGGATAAAGCAGTCGCGTACTTGTTCCTGCGTCTCGCATTTGCGTCCTGCGCCGAGAATTTTCAGTGCAATCGTGGGTGCGGAGAGGGAGCGGATGGTTTTGAACATTACGGGTACGTCGGAATCCTCAAAGCGCTCACCTGTCGGGTTGACATCGTGGGAGCGGTCGGGCTGGAACAGATTATAGACAGATGCCATATAGTAATCGGGCTTCAGACTGTGCTCCTCGGCATACGCGAGAACCTCGGGAAAATGCGAGCATATTCCGCAGGGGACGTTCTTTGCGCGGATTTTGTCAAGCAGACCGCCGAGACGGTCGAGCATCCCGCAGAGGAACAGCTCATCGGACAGCTCTCCGTGGATGCAGATGGCAGACGGGTTGTATTTCATCATTTCGTCAAGTTCTTCGTCAAAGGTCGCAAGGCTCTTGCCGGTCTGTGCCAGCCACAGCATGGAGCTGCCCGTTTGTCTGTAGCGGTACAGAAGATCCATGACGGGCAGACTGCCGCGCGATTGGACAGCGTTGATGCCTGCTTCCTCACAGCGGCGAAGCATGGAAAATGCGGCTTGCTCGGTGAAGTGTGCCTTCATATCGGCATCGACGTCAGGGGTCATGTGGGATTTTCCGGTAAAGGGATTGGAGCCGACGATCAGACGGGAAACGGAAAGATCGCCGATTTTCATCATTGGGAGCATGGGGTGTTTCCTTTCGTAATGTTCGTTATTTGATATGTTCTTTCAAGGTTACACAGCTTGCTATCAGCATCCGTCTGATGCGACCTGCGAGGTTTCTGTATTTTTTGAAGGTAGCCTCATCAATATCCTGTGTGTTGTAAAGCATCTGCAGCCATCCTTCGGTTTCGCTGCATTCTTTCAGCGCAATTTCGAATTTTGACAGCATATCCGCCTTGCTCTGACCGTATTTGGCTTCCCGGATGTTCGCATAAACACTACTTGAGCTTTTTCGAAGCTGAAAAACCGTATTGGATGATGTGTGTTTCAGAGTCCGACAGAGCAGTTCTGTTTCCGTTGCCAGCTGCTCCGAATATTCCAATAGATAATTTTTTGCCATAAACAGACTCCTTTCTATATTTCATTCATCTTCATATGTTATATTGGGTTTTACAGCAGACCATGATCTCGCGTATCCATCAATGGCGAAGCCATTGCATATCATCAATTCCCAATGAATTGTATATCATCAAGACGTAGTCTTGTATCTCACCCAAACCGCAAATATATGCACTGTGTGATGAGATACGCTGCGCGATGATATACACGCTGACGCGTGATGATATACCAAACCTTGCGGTCAAACCAGAAGGTTTGGATAAAAAAATCGACAAGCACACGCTTGTCGATTTTTTGGCGGAGAAGGAGAGATTCGAACTCTCGAACTATTTTTGGTAGTTACGCGATTTCCAGTCGCGCGCGCTCGACCAACTACGCGACTTCTCCGTATGTTTAGTCGCTGTTGCTTGACAACATAAATATTATAACATATCCGATATCATTTGTCAAGAGCTTTTTTGAAATTTTCGACAAGATTTTATCTTTATCCGTCTCCGTTATGATACAGTGGAAATTGAAGAATAAAATTTGTGATTTTGTGCCAAAAATACTTGCAAATTTTTCAGGGTTATGCTATAATGATACCAACATCATTCATTTCTGAAAATGTTTTTTGTGCAAACACAAATTCATGGATACATTTTCAAATTTCGAAGAAAGGAACTCACATTCACCGCCCGAATGTGACTGGTCGCAATCATGAAATTCACAACCAAGCAAACCACCGCCGTTCTCTTAGCATCCCTTCTTCTCGCATCCACGCTGATCTCCTGCGGCTCATCCGGAGACAACACACCTGCGGTCACCGAAGCGCAGAACAACACCGCAGCTGTGGAAACGGAAGCCGCTGAAACCGAAGCGGTTTATCCGTATGAGACGCCTGATTTGAACGGATATACCCTGCGCGTGCTTTCCTCCGGCTTCCTCTGGGATATGTACCAGGAAGTTGACGTCACGGAAACAAACGGCGAAGTCCTCAACGATGCGGTCTACAACAGAAACCGCAAGGTCGAATCCAAGCTCAACTGTGCGTTTGAGGAAACCAATTTGGAAGTCAACGATGATCCCAACACCCTGAACAATCAGATCAAGAATATGGTTCTTGCCGGTGAGGATCAGTACGATGTTACATATGCCTCGATTTATCTGATGCCCGCCATGGTCACAGACGGCTATTTCCAAAACCTTCTCGAAATTGATGGTCTGAATCTGAAAGAAGCATGGTGGGACTCTGTCGTTGCGGAAAACGGTACAATTGAAGATCATCTGTACTTTGTCACAAGCCCGATGCATCTGATGCCGTACGACGGTGCGTGGGCGCTGTTCTTCAACGAAACCATGATGGAACGCAACGACATGGAAAAGCCGTATGATCTCGTTCGCGAAGGCAAGTGGACCATCGATGCGCTTCTCGGCTACACGAAGCAAATTGCCAATATGAACGGTGATGCGTCCTTTGAATGGAACAGAGACGGCAATGCCGTTTACGGTCTCTCCTCTCACCAGTTTTCTCCCGACAAGTTCATCCTCGGTACAGGCGAATACTTCATCGAACGCAGTGACAGCGGTGAATTGCAGTTTGCCGCTACCGATGAACGCTTCTTCAATGTCGTTGATAAGCTGCTGACGCTGACAACCGAATCTACCGGCTACACCATCTACGGCTCCAATACTGACTTCGATGCGGAAACCGGCGGCTACATGTACATTTTCGAGAGTGGTCGTTCCATGTTCCTGACCGCGGAAATCAAGGGTGCACAGCTGCTGCGCAACATGGAAGATACGTTTGGTATTGTTCCCTACCCGAAGTACGACGAAGATCAGACATCCTACTACTCCTCGTTCGTCAATCAGTGCTACTTTTATACCATTCCCGCTACCGCTGCAAATCTCCGTGAAACTGCAATTATCTCCGATTACACCTCTTTCCTGAGTATGCAGGAAGTCCTTCCCGTCTATTACGGCAACGTCGTTGAGCAGAAGGGTCTTCGCAACCAGGATTCCATTGAAATGCTCGATATCGTCCTTTCCACAAAGACCGTTGACCTCGGTATTCTGTTCGGTTGGACGAACACGCTGCTGGAAGCAATGCGCGATAAATTCTTTGCAGGTGCGACCGATATTGCAAGTACGGTCGAAAAACAGCAGGCATCCATCGAAAAGAAGATGGTAAAGACCGTTGAAGCCATTCAGGATGCCATTGCAAATTCTTAATATTCCGGTTATTTTACAGTCGGTGTACGCTTTGTACATCGACTGTTTTTTCGTGCCAATCTCTTGCAATTTTCTGAATTTTTTGTTATAATAATACTACTGATAAAACAAAGAACAGGAGATTCCTATGAAAAAACAACTGCTCACAGCCATTCTGCTGGCATCGGTTCTCGCCTCCGCATCGTGCGCAAGTGCATCCGATACCGAAGTAAAACAGCCTGACAACGGCACGGTGGCTGTCAACACCGCTGCCATCACGGAAGAAGCCGACGTATATCCGTACGAAACGCCGGATCTTGGCGGCTACACGCTGCGTGTCTGCAACATGGATGCACTGTGGAACATGTACATCCGCGTCGATACCGATACCACAGACGGCGAAGTACTGAACGATGCTGTCTATAACCGTAACCGTGCCGCAGAACAAAAGCTCAACTTTGTGATCGAGGAAATCCGTACCTCTACCGATGACTGCAATGTTCACAACACAACTGTTTCAAACGCGGTTCTGTCGGGAGAGGACAGCTACGATGTCACCTATGCATCCGTTCACTACAAGCCCGCGATGATCGCAGAGGGATACTTCCTCAATCTGCACGAAATCGAAGGTCTGCATCTGAACGAAGCATGGTGGGATGCCGTTGTCGCGGAAAACACCACGATTCACGACTGTACCTTTACCGCAACCAGCCCGATGCACATGATGCCGTACGACAGCGCGTGGATTCTGTTTTTCAATCAGGACATGATGGAACAGAACGATATGGAACTGCCGTATCAGCTCGTCCGTGACGGCAAATGGACCATCGATGCGCTGAACACCTACACCAAGAGCATCGCAAATCTGATGGGCGACAGCAGCTTCGCATGGGACAAGAACGGCAATGCCATCTACGGTATCGCCACACATCCCGATGCTCCCGCACACTTCATTACCGCATCCGGTGAATATACCGTGCGTGCCGATCAGGACGGTGAACTGTATTTTGCGCCCGAGAACGACCGTTACTATTCTGTCATCTCCGCGCTTGCAAAGATGCTCGACACATCCGCCGGTTCTGCGCTGGCTGCAAGCTCCGATGACTTCAATGCAGATGCGGGCGGATATATGCACACGTTCCACAGCGGAAGATCGCTGTTTTTGACTGCAGAAATCAAGGCGGCACAGCTGCTTCGTGACATGGACGCGACGTTTGGCGTAGTTCCGCTGCCGAAGCTTGACGAAACACAGGAGGATTACCGCTGTGACTTCGTACAGTCCTGCCTGTTCTACACCATTCCCGTCACCAACGCGCATCTGTATGAAACGGCGGTTGCATCCGACTATCTTTCCTATCTCGGTATGCGCGACATCCTTCCGATCTACTATGAAAACGTTGTGGAACAAAAGGGTCTGCGCAACGAAGACTCGATTGAAATGCTGGATATCGTTCTTTCCAACAAGACCATTGACATTGCCAATGTCTTCGGTTGGGGCATGACTTTGAATCAAGCGATCAGCAAAGAGCTGCACAAAGGCTCTGACGCAATTGCCTCCATACTGGAAAAGCAGAAGTCCAAGATCGAAAAATCGATTCAGGATATGCTGGGCGCGATTGCACAGTCGCAGGAAAATTCATAAACAAAATTGCGCTGTCACAGGAATTCTCTCCTGCGGCAGCGCTTCTTTTTATTTTTACAGCACGACCTCATCGCCATCTGCGGCAACATGGACAGCCATGGGCAGTTTTGGAATGATATCGGGCATTTTTTCGGTGTTGTAGCCGATCATATGATTGAAAATCAGCACATCGCAGTCACATGCGGCGAATGTGTCAACGTGCTGCTCGACATGGAAGTGGGTCAGCTCGGAGACGATCGCGGTACGGTGCAAGTCCTGTGCGGTCTTCGGGAAGTCGGAGAGATCACCGCGCAGGTCGCCTGTGAACAGCACGTGCTTGTCCTCGGACTTGCAGTAGAAGTCATATGCATAAGACGGGAACGGGCGAATGTGCTCCGTCAGATATGCGGTCACGGTGACATGGTCGTCGTCGTGGATGACACCGGGCTTGACCGTTGCAAACGAGACACGGTTTGCGTCATAGCCGCCATGCATGGCACGGTCCCACGCAAGAAACGCTTCAATCGCGCCGTCTTCGGGCAGATAGAACGTACCGTGCGCCGTCGGATGGTAATGACCGAACTCCTTGAGCACTGCCGGCAGGGTCCCCATATGGTCTTCATGCATGTGGGTGATGAAGATGCCGCGCAGGTCTTCAAAACGCTTTCCGCGGTTGAGCATCAGCGCATCGACGGGAGCGCCGCAGTCAACAAGATACGACACGCCGTCGGTTTCAAGCAGTGTGCCGGAGCAGAAGCGTCCGACCTCGGGTGCACCGTGAGAGGTTCCGAAAAAGGTGAGTTTCATGGTGGTTTCCTCTCACAAATTCATCGACTTGATAAACCGCATCATCGCTTCTCTGCCCTCGGGGTTGCACTTGTAAACACCGGCATCCTCGAGCACGCAGACGAACGTTTTTCCGATTTCGCGGCGGAGAATCTTTTCGACATTGTTTTCATCAAAGGAATACAGACCGCGGAAGGATTCCAGCCATTCTGCGTGATGAGCAATGGCGGGATCGTCGGCGATGTTCTTTCCGGCAAGGATCGCATCGGCAACCGCACGCATTTCGTCCTTTAGACGTGCGGGCAGAACTGCCAGACCCATGACCTCGATCAGACCGATGTTTTCCTTTTTGATGTTATGATATTCCTTATGCGGATGGTAGACACCGAGCGGGTGCTCCTCTGTGGTGATATTGTTGCGCAGAACGAGGTCAAGCTCGAACTGTTCCCCTCTGCGGCGGGCGATGGGTGTGATCGTGTTGTGCGGCTCGCCGTTTGTTTCGGCAAAGACAAACGCATCGGGATCGGAATAACCTCTCCATGCGATCATGATGTTGTTTGCAAGGTTGACGAGCGCATCCTTGTCATCGGAGTTGAGACGGATGACGGACAGCGGCCAGCGGACAATGCCAGCCTTGACGTTTTCGTAGCCGTGGAATGCCATTTCGATCTCAATGGGAGCGCGTTCCATAGCGAAGGTATAATGACCGCCCTGCATGTGGTCGTGGCTGAGAATCGAGCCGCCGACGATGGGCAGATCGGCATTGGAGCCGATAAAGTAATGCGGGAAGATTTCAACGAAGTCCAGCATACGTTCAAACGTCTTACGCTCGATCTTCATCGGACGGTGTTCACCTGACA
>JAFYTT010000109.1 GCA_017558715.1 Clostridia bacterium
AGACCGTTGCACCGTGCGATGCGGGAAGAGCGGCGTTGTCGGCAGTGATACCGCCGTCAACCTGAATTTCGATATCGTATCCGCCGGAACGGATCATACGGGCGATGGCCTTGACGTTCTGCATGGTTTCCGGCATGAACTTCTGTCCGCCGAAACCGGGTTCTACGGTCATGACGAGGATCATGTCAAGATACGGAAGCAGCGGCTCCAGCACAAACGCGGGCGTTGCCGGCTTGATGGATACGGCGGCACGACAGCCTGCAGCGCGGATCGCTTCCAAAACCTCGATCTGATTTTCACAGCTTTCGTAGTGGATTGTGATGCCGTCAGCACCGGCTTTGACGAAATCGGCAATGTAGCGGATAGGGTCGGTAATCATCAGATGCACGTCGAAGAAGAGTTTTGAGTGCGGGCGAAGTGCGGCAATCACAGGTGCGCCGAAGGAAATGTTGGGAACAAAGACACCGTCCATGACATCCAGATGCAGATAGTCTGCACCTGCACACTCGACAGCGGCAACATCACGCTGAAGATTTGCAAAATCTGCGGCAAGCAGGGACGGAGCAATTTTCACGGTGGGATTCATAATGCTTCTCCTTGAATGGATTCTTTGGGCTGTGTCCTGCAAGGAACGCTGCGGACACAAAATGCATATCATAACAGGGGATGATAACTGTCTTTCTGCCGGCGATTTCTGTACTGCCGTTCCGCAATGGGAAAGGAGCAAAGACAAGGACGGTGACCGACAAGTGCGGGACGCGTACATTTGCATAGAAATCTGTGACTGCCGTATGCGGGATTCTCTGTGTGCGGCGGTCACAATTTTGTTTTGGGCAGCTGCAATGACTGTTTATCTTTTATATTATACAATTTTTGGCTTTCTGTGTCAAGGCATTTCTCCAAAAAGACAAATTTATCCTGCAAAAAATTATGAATTTGAGGCAGAAACCGGTGATATGCGGCAAATCTTTTGTAAATTGCCAACTTTTTTTCGTTTCTTCACAAAATGAACACAAATTTATGTTACAATAACTCTATATATCTGTTCATGAACAGTGAAGTAAGAAAAGAAAGGGTATATTCCTCATGAATTGCAAAACACAGTGGAAACGGATAGCCGCGGCTATGTGCGCATCGCTGCTCCTCTGCGGCCTTGTTTCCTGCAAGGATGATGCCGCTGACCATGGGACGGGACAAGGCGGATCGATGCCGACGGAACAGCAGACGCTGACCCCGGAGGAATACGAGGCATATTCGTTTGAACAGGTCAAAAGCGCGTTTCCCGATATTCCGTATGTCTACGCGTTTGACCACGGGGACGGCAAGTCCGACGATACGGTCACGTATGACGAGTACCGTTATTATCAGCTGCTTTACAAGAATTATTTCGACGGCGGTGACGAATC
Organism: Clostridia bacterium; assembly: GCA_017558715.1. Classification (GTDB taxonomy): domain Bacteria; phylum Bacillota; class Clostridia; order Oscillospirales; family CAG-272; genus RGIG3925. The sequence continues at coordinate 1,407 of JAFYTT010000109.1, forward strand.
CTACTGGACCGTTTCTCCCGATATGAAGCAGCGTGTCACGGACATGTATACAAAAGAAATTCTGCGCAACCATACGGTTTTTGCGGAATGTGAAAAATACGGACTTCTGCTCACGGAGGCGGAAGAGCTGGCGCTTGACCGTAAGAATGCGGAATTTGTCGCAGCATTCGGCGGTCCCGATTATTTCCGTCAGGTACTGGATCCGTACTATATGACGGAGTATTATTTTCAGTATCAGTCGGAGCTGGAGATTTTGTACGGAAAACTGGAACAGTATTACATGGAAAACGGACAGATTCTGACCAACGATGCGGATATCCGCGCGATGCTGGATACCGATGTATTTGTCCGCTGTAAGCACATCCTGATCAAAAACGACAGCGGTGAGGATCCTGCCGAAAACCGTGCGCTTGCAGAACAGCTTCTTGAGCGGATTCGCAACGGCGAGGATTATGACACGCTGATGCACGAATATACCGAGGATCCCGGTATTCAGTCAGAGCCGGGCGGGTATTACTTCTTCCGCGGTGAAATGGACGCCGCATTTGAAAATGCTTCGTTTGCACTTGCCGACGGGGAGATCAGTGATATCGTTGAATCCTCCTACGGCTATCATATCATCTGGCGCTGTGAAAAGGATGCGGCATATCTCGACGAGCATCTGGAAACCATTCGCGCAACCTATCTTGCACTTGCATTTTATCAGGTGCTGGATGCGGCGGCTGCCGATTGGAGCATTGTGAAGTCCGAGCAGTATGATGTGCTGTCCGATTGGAATTATGCCGTATCGATCGGCAATCTGTATACTGCGGCACCATGACGGATATCATGAAAACGAATCAGAACTGTATTCCGCTGTGTCCGGGCACGGAGCTTTATGTGATTCCCAAGGACACCTTCAAAACCGATTTTATCATGTTCTCCTTCACGCTTCCGTTGATGGCGGAAACTGCCGCGGAATATGCGCTCCTGCCATCGGTATTGTGCCGCGGTTCGGAACAATATCCGACGCTGGAGGATCTTGCGAAACGGCTGGATACGCTGTATAACGCAGGGATCGCGGGCAGAGCACACAAACGCGGAGAGGCGCAGGTGGTGACATTTCAGCTGCGATGTCTTGCAGAGGACGTGGTTCCGCCGGAGGATGAAAACGAAGGTCCGCTGTTTGTATCTCTTTTGGATACCTTCTGCGATGTTTTGTTTTCGCCGCTTCTGGAGAACGGTGTGTTTTCGCCTGCATATGTCGACGGCGAAAAAAAGAATCTGTGTGATGCCATCCGCTCCAAAATCAACAACAAAGCATCGTATGCAATCAGTCGGCTCGACGAGGAAATGTTTGCAGGAGAAACCTACGGTATTTCCTCACGCGGTACGGAGGAATCCGCTGCTGCTGTAACACCGGCCTCCCTTTATCGATGCTATCTTGATATGCTGTCGCGTGCACCGGTATCCGTAACGTATGTCGGGCGTATGACAGCGGATGAGGTCACATCGGCACTTGCAAGGTTTATTTCCCATCTGTCCTCTTTCCGAGAGGAGAATCCTACGCTGTATGCACCGCAGACGCAGGTGATCCGCACAGCAAAACATCCGCTTCACCGTGTGGAGGAATCGATGGACATTCGCCAATCGCGGCTGTGCATCGGTTACAGAACCGGTTCGGTGCTGTCCGACGGGGATTTCTACCGTTTTGCACTGTTCAATGAACTGCTCGGCGGTTCCGCTTCGTCCAAGCTGTTTTTGGAGGTGCGCGAGGCAAGAGGGCTGTGCTATGACTGTGCGTCTTATCCCGAGGCGCAGAAGGGTGTCCTCTATATCAGCTGCGGCATTGCGGCGGATGCAAAAGAGGAAGCAGAGGAAGCGATTGCGTCACAGATAGCGGCAATCCGCGACGGTGATATCACCGATGAGGAATTTTTTGCCGCCAAGAAGTCGCTTGTTTCCGGCTACAGAGAAATTGAAGACAGTGCCGCGGCGATTGCTGTCTGGTATGCAAACCGACGGGCAGCAGGTATTGCGACCTCGCCTGAGGAAACAGCGGAACAGGTGCTGTCCTGTACCAAAGAGGATATGAAACAGTGTGCGGAGCATCTGACAGAGGATACGCTGTATTTCCTGCGCGGAACCTGCACGGACGGAGACGGGGAGGAGGACTGGGATGAAGACACAAATTGAACATCTGACCTCTGACCGTCTGCATCAGTCCTACACACGCATCCGTCACAAAAGCGGTCTGACGGTCTGTGTCCTGCCGAAACGTGCGGCGGTGACCTATGGTGTGCTCGGCGTAAACTTCGGTGCCAATGACCGTATCTTCCGCATGACGGACGATGCCGTATATGCGCCGATGCTGACGACGGAGACGATGCCGGCAGATGTATTTCATATCCCTTCCGGCTGTGCGCATTTTCTGGAACATAAAATGTTTGCCGAGCGCGGCGGAGAAGATGCAATTGCGCGCTTTGCACGGTTTGGTGCGAATGCCGATGCGTATACCACGCCTGATCTGACAGCGTACCTCTACTCCACGACGGAAGACCCGTATGCGCCGCTGGAAATTCTGCTGGACTTTGTGATGAACCCGTATTTTACGGAGGAAAATGTCGCCCGGGAACGCAGTATCATCGCGCAGGAGATCCGAATGTACGACGATTCGCCGATGCAGACGGGATATTACAATCTGATGGCAGCGTTGTACCACACGCATCCGATCAGAGACAACGTCGGCGGCACGGAAGAAACCATCCGCGATATTACTCCTGCCGTTCTGTACCGCTGTCATGAGGCGTTCTATCGCCCCGATAACATGGTGTTGTCGGTTTCGGGGAATGTCACACCGGAAGAAGTGCTTGCTGTCTGTGACCGCTGTCTGCCCGATACGGTGACTGCGAATCGGACACAGCGCATTTATCTGCCGGAGCCGAAAACGATTGTCACCGATCATGTCACGGCACAGGCGGGCGCTGCGGCACCGCTTCTCTACTTCGGTGTCAAGGACAACTGCCTTTCCTCTGATCCGACAGAACGCCTGCGGCATGCGTCGGCGGTCGATATCCTCAACGATATCCTGTTCTGCAAATCGTCTGCGATCTTCTCTGATTTATATGCAAAGGGATGGATCAATGGCAGATTCGGTGCGGAATATGAGCATAACGAAACGTATTCCTATACGCTGATCTCTGCGGAAACTGCATATCCCGCGGAAACGGCAGATGCCATTCGCACCTACTTAGCCGACAGAGTTCGCCTGCATGACATCACCGATGCGCAGTTTGCACGGTGCAGACGCGTCATGTATGCCTCCTCGGTCACGGCTTATGAGTCGACAGAAGATATGGCACTGGACTGTCTTGACAGCACGATGGACGGCACAGAACTGTTTTCGTCGGTTGATATCATGATGCAGATTACCAAGGATGACCTCATTGATGCGCTCGATGCACTCTACCGACCGGAGTGTATGGCGGTCAGTGTTGTAACATAATCAAAAACACGAAAGGAATCAAAGCATGAATACGAATACTATCGCTTTCCCGAATCTCGGTCTGGGTCCGTGGGAAGTCAACAAATTTCTGATCCAGGCAGGAAACTTCAAGGTTGCCTGGTACGGCATCATTATCACGATCGGCATTGTACTTGCAGTGCTGTATACCATCAAGCGCGGCAAGCAGGAGGGCTTTACCACAGACGATGTTCTGGACTATGCCATCTGGGTTGTCCTGTTCGGTATCCTCGGTGCACGTCTTTACTACGTTGCAATGACTTGGGGACGCTATGAATCATTCCTCGATATCTTTGCCATCTGGAACGGCGGTCTTGCCATTTACGGCGGTCTGATCGCAGGTGCGCTGACGATTCTGTTTATTTCGTATAAGAAGCAGAAAAGTGTTCTCAAGTTCTTCGATATGGTAACCCCCGGTGTCATGATCGCACAGGCACTTGGCAGATGGGGCAACTTCTTCAACGCAGAAGCATACGGCTCCATCCTCAAGTATGAATTTCTCGGCAAGACGTTTGAAACCTCCCGTTTTGCAGGACAGGCAATCCCGTGGATCATGACGATTGAAAACGTCAACGGTTCGGCACTGTACTACGCTCACCCGACGTTCCTTTACGAGTCTCTGTGGAACATCCTCGGTTTCATTCTGCTCAACATCCGCTATAAGAACAAGAAGTTCGACGGACAGATTCTGTTCTCCTACATTGTATGGTACGGCTTCGGCAGAATGTTCATTGAAGGCTTCCGTACCGACTCCCTGTATCTCGGCAATGTCCGTATTTCCCAGCTCGTCGCGGTCGGATGTGTTATTTTCGGTATCATGTTCTATCATCTGCTCCGCAAGAAGGCAAAGCCCGTTCTCGCAGCAGAACAGGATGCACAGGAATACGAGAGCCTGTTCTCCGATAAGCCCGCAAAGAAAAAGAAATCTTCCGCTGCCAAGTCTGCTGAAGTCAAACCTGCAGTAAAACAGACGGAAGAAACAACGAATGGAACAACGGACGAACCCGAAACCAAATCCAAGACGGAGGAATCGTAACGATGGCTGCTATGTTGATTGACGGTAAGAAAATTGCTGCAGAGACCCGTGCGGAGATCGCTGAGGCTGTTGCAGCGCAGAAGGCGGCAGGTGTGACACCCGGTCTGGCGGTCATCATTGTCGGTGAAAATCCCGCATCGCAGGTCTATGTCCGCAACAAGCACAAGGCGTGCGGCGAGGTCGGCATGTATTCCGAAGTCATTGAAATGCCCGGTGATACAACACAGGAAACTCTGCTTGCAAAGATTGCAGAACTCAATGACGATGACAAGATTGACGGTATTCTCGTTCAGCTTCCGCTTCCCAAGCACATTGATGAAGAAAAGGTCATCAACGCGATTCGTCCCGACAAGGATGTCGACGCGTTCCACCCGGTCAATACCGGAAAGATCATGATCGGCAATCCCGATTTCCTTCCGTGTACACCCGCCGGTGTTATGGTCATGCTGAAGAAGACCGGCATCGACATCACGGGTAAGAACTGCGTTGTGGTCGGTCGCTCCAACATCGTCGGCAAGCCGATGGCGATGCTGCTGCTCGGTGCAAACGGTACGGTCACGGTCTGTCACTCCAAAACGAAGGATCTGGCATCTGTCACGCGTGAGGCTGACATTCTGGTCGTTGCAATCGGTCGTGCGGATTTCATCACAGGCGATATGGTCAAGGAAGGTGCGGTTGTCATTGATGTCGGTATGAACCGCCGCGAGGATGGAAAGCTGACGGGGGATGTGGATTTTGCATCCGCTTTCGAGCGCGCTTCCTATATTACTCCTGTTCCCGGCGGTGTCGGTCCGATGACGATCACGATGCTTCTGCAGAACACGCTGACCGCATCGAAGCTGCATCACAATCTTTGATTCGGTTCATAGATTATTTACAATTTCCACGCAAAGAAAATCGCGAAAAATCCGAGAAAACCTTGACAAACAAGGTGAAAATATGGTATAATAGTATGCCGCTTGAGATTGGGCGTACAACTGGGAAAACGAAAGTCTCCCCGGCCTGTTACTCAGCGAGTCTATAAATGAAAGAGAGGTGCTTTTCGTGTTTGCAGTAATTGAAACCGGCGGAAAGCAGTACAAGGTACTCGAGCAGGACATCATCTATGTCGAGAAGCTCAATGTTGAGGAAGGCAACGAGATCGTTTTCGATAAGGTCGTTGCAGTTTCTACCGACGCAGGCTTTAAGGCAGGCGTTCCCACCGTTGAAGGCGCTAAGGTAACCGCTACTGTGCTCAAGAACGGTAAGAACAAG
>JAFYTT010000110.1 GCA_017558715.1 Clostridia bacterium
GGATTTCGATAAAATTGTCCCTGCAATTTTATCGAAAGACGGATGAGTCGTCAAGGTGTCAACAAGACGGAACAGTGTATAACAACAATGATTTGTGTTCTCATTCCGCGGTTTCCCCAAAATAGAAAAGTAACAAGATAACGACTCATCCGTCAAACGCCCCAGGTGCGTTTGACACCTTCCCTCACCAGGGAAGGCTTGGAACGAGTGCGCACCACCGCCCCTGCGTCAATCGGAAACATCATCGAAGCCATATGTGCGGCGGGAGGCAATCCGAGGCAGGTATGCCTCACGCCCTACGCGGTTATTGAAGGTGCCATCCTCATCTTATTCCCAAATCAGTTCACCAAAAAAAGAATTGACATTCCCGCAAAATATGATATAATATAAGAATCTATGCTATCAAATGAGGTGAAATTACTTTGCTGTTCGGAAAACACATCAACCGATATTATCTGCGGTATCTGCCGTGGATTCTCGTAGGACTTGCGGCGCTGATCGTGGTCGACTACATGCAGCTGGTACTGCCGGAATTTTACCGCACGGTCGTCAACGGACTGATCTACGGAACGGTCCATGACGGCGGCACAACGGCGGTATTCGACATGGACTATCTGCTGGACGAAATCTGCCTGCCGATGATCGCGGTCATTCTGTCGCTCGTTGTCGGACGCTTTCTGTGGCGCGTCTGCTTCCGCGGGATGGCAGTACGGATGCAGACCCATCTGCGCGGGCGCATGTTCGACCACTGCACAACGCTGTCGCGCTCCTATTATGAAAAGAACAAGGTCGGCGAGCTGATGACGCTCTTTACCAATGACCTGGAAACCGTGCAGGACTGCTTCGGCTGGGGCGTGCTCATGTTCTGTGACGCGCTGTTCCTCGGTGTCATGGCAATCGTCAAGATGGGATACATGGATGTCACGCTGACGCTGTTCACGCTGATTCCGATGGCGTTTCTGCTCATCATCGGCGCGGTCATGGATCACAAGCTGGAGGAGAGATGGGATGCACGTCAGGCGGCGTTCTCCTCCCTTTCCGACTTCTCGCAGGAGACGTTTTCGGGCATTGCCGTTGTCAAGGCGTTTGTCCGAGAGCTATCGCGTCAGGGAGCGTTTGCGCGTCTCAACCGCAGAAATGAAGAAACCAACGTCGCGCATACCAAGCTGTCGACGCTGCTCAATATCCTCGTCACGCTGTTCGTCGAATCGGTCATCTGCGTCATCCTCGGCTACGGCGGCTATCTTGTCTACAAGGGCTCCTTTGACGCAGGACAGCTGGTCGAGTTCATCGGCTACTTTACGTCGGTCGTCTGGCCGATCATGGCGGTTTCCCAGCTGATTGAAATGCGGTCGCGCGGTGCGGCATCGCTCAAACGCATCGGTGCGCTTCTGGAAGCAGAACCCGAGGTGCGGGATGCCGATGACGTGATCACACCCGACACGCTGACCGGGGAGATCCGCTGTGAGCATCTTTCCTTCCGCTATCCCGAGGCTGCCTACGACGCGCTGTCCGATCTCTGCTTTACCATCCACGCAGGCGAGCACGTCGGTATTGTCGGGCGCACGGGCTCCGGCAAGACCACGTTCGTCGACCTGCTTCTGCGCACCTACAATGTTCCCTCCGGCTCTCTGTTCGTCGGCGGATACGATGTCAACCGGATTCCGATCGCCGCTGTCCGTGCGCACATGGCGTATGTGCCGCAGGACAACTTCCTGTTCTCCGACACGATTGCCGCCAATATCGCGTTCTCGGTCACCGAAACGGACGACGGCAAAATCAGGGAAGCCTCCGTCCTCTCCGACATTCACGACAACATCATGGGCTTTTCGGACGGCTATGAAACGGTGCTCGGGGAGCGCGGCGTGACGGTATCGGGCGGTCAGAAGCAACGTATTTCGA
>JAFYTT010000015.1 GCA_017558715.1 Clostridia bacterium
CTCTGGGACTACAGCGGCGGTGTTATGCTGCATCCGCTGATCGATCCGGAAACGAACCGGAAAATGATTGCTATGTATCTCCATGCCGATCTCTGCACATCCTATGCCCTCACACCGCTGGACGGTTCTCCGACCGGACCGTGGTATCATATCAATCAGGAAAAAATTATCCAGATGATCTACTACCATGTTCTGCACACCGGTGACCGTGAATTTCTTCGGGAAACGGTGGATGGCCGTACCATAGCAGAGTGGGCGGTATTTCATGCCTGTGTCGGTGACGATCTGACGAAACCGGTTGAACTGATAGATTACGGCAAAGCGGGTGACTCACATCTCGAACTGCGCAGACATCATGTTTACCGCGGTATTATGCCCGACCTGAACGCAAGACGGTACCGGAATTATCAGCGCGCTTATGAAATCACCGTAATGGCAGGATCTCCCGAGGAATTTCTGATGGAACGTGCGGAGGGACTGCGGCCGCTGCTGCGCTCACTGTGGGACGAGAAAGATGGCTGGTACGATTTCATATGGGACGGACAGCGGCAAAAGCGTTACACGGTGCAGATGTTCAAGTTCCTCGACAGCTCCGTGATAGACGAAGATACCCGTGCGGCTTTGATTTCTCATCTGAACGAAACGGAATTCCTTTCAAAATACGGTTTGCACAGCATGTCCAAAACCGATCCGGCGTATGACCAGATCGACATTGATAACGGCGGCGGAGGAATCTGTACACTGTTCACAATGCAGATTGTTTATCAGCTCTATCGTACAGGATATGATTCTCTGGCTTCCGATATCCTGAAGCGTGTATTGTGGTGGGGAACAAGGCTTCCGTATCTGGGGGATTCCTGTGCTGCAAATATGCTGTTTGACCGGGAGGATACCCCTCTGCAGGCGGACATCAGCTCAGCGTCCTGTGCTCAGACAATACTGTTCGGTGTCTGCGGTATTCACGCAGAACCTGACGGTACCGTTCGCGTCTGTCCTCCGAAAGTACGTCCGACAGGAGAAATGCGCGTGGAGAATATGACTCTGCTCGGAAAGCGTTTTTCTCTCTGCATCCGCGGGGATGTATTTACTGTGGAGACGGAGCAGGGAACGGTTACAAAAACAATCGGAGAGACGGTGTGTCTCTGATAACAGGAACCCTTATCTCTCGCCATAGTATCTGCACTTTCATGTGATGATAAGTTCAAGCACAAGCTCAATACAAAAACCGATCGGGATGTCCTTTTTTGGGATATCCCGATCGGTTTACGAAAGAACAGCAACCGCTGCTTCCTTATTCAATTTGCTCGCCGTATTCCACCGCAAGCATGATCGGCAGAAGTAGTTCAATATTTTCGTACTGCGTTTCCCGGGAATGATATTCATATACAGAATCTCCTTTCGAGTGTGAAAAATGAAACAGGAGCGGCGGGCGTTCGTCCGCTCGACAGGGGAGTGCGGGTTTGATTTCATTATAGCACGTTTTCCGGCGTTTGAAAATATCTTTGGGGATTTTAGAAACTCTTTTGAGGCAGGAGCATTTTGGGGATAACCTATACTTCGGGGAGACTGATCCACAACTATAGAATTTCAACGATTCGTTGTTCGGAATGCCATGATTATCCCTTTTTATCCTGCTATATCATCGATCGAGTGCATCCAAACAGAACGCATACGACTTGCCTTCAAACGTCACCTGTACCTCACCATTGGCGGAAACATCCACAGCCGGCATCGGATCGCCCGCACGCATCGGGAACAGAAGCGTTGTGAAACGGATATCTTTCATGCCATGGACACTGCGCGATACCGTTGTCGACGGATGCAGATCCGCCTCATTGCGTCCGTTATACCAGCCGCGCATCTGCGGTTCTGTCTGTGCGGAAACGATCTGCGTTTCCACGGCAGCTCCCGCATCGTCCAGTGCAACCATCAGAAGATCGTATTTGCGGCCGAAATCTGTCATCACTGCATCGGGATATGCATCCGTCCGGCGGACTTTTGTGGTATCCGTATGGAACAGCAGTTCATAATCATGTGCATCCCCATCCATCGACAGAAGCGTATCACGAACCACGAAAAATCCGGGCTTGCAGAAACGTACCTGACGCGTGTGGGATGCTGGCTTTGTCTGTCCGAATACATCGTTATAAATACCTTCTGCATAATCGAACGCATCACAGCTGATAAAGTGCGCGTCATACGGCTCTGTGTACTGATACGGTGCGGTCCGGTTCTGCGGCAGACCGTCGACGGATACGGTATTGTGCGCAAGCGAGGACAGGGCATAACCTCGTACTTCGGAAATCTCATACTGTCCGCCGCCGTCATCGTAAAGCAGTTCTTCATCCCCGCGGTACAGATGGATATTCAGCATATCCTGATGAATGTGCGCCATTCCAAGCGGTCCCACGTCAAAGCAAAGATAGGCTGCATCGGCATCCCAGCCGGAGCGCATCGTGACCAGTCCCGCATACGGCAGATAACGGGAAGCAGTCCTGCCGGCAGGCGGTGTTCCCTCGGTTCGTTCAGTATTGAAATAGCGGTACACGGATGTATCGCCGAGCACTGCCGCCGCTCCACCCGTATAACGCTGCAGATGGATGGTATAACAGTCATTGGTGCGCGGCTGGGTCAGGGCCGGTGTTGACAGCGCAATTGCGGCATCCACGGTCGAGCGGATCAGATCTGCAAAATCGTCGGGAATTTCATCCCCGTATCCAAGGGACTGCGCAAGACTGTAAAAGTCCGCCGCACAGCCGAACACAACAAGCTGATAGTCCGGAGACAGTTCATTGTGCATACCGTCGGGCAGAATCTGCGAGCGTGTTTCACGCAGAAGCCATTCCGCGGCAGTACGGCGATGGGATTCCGCATCGGTCAGCTCACCAAAGAGTGCGGAAAACGTATAGACACCGTTGGCTTCCATCATCAGCCAGTTTTTCTGTGTCGGATGGGCAATCAGGTGACAGGCCTGCCGGTGCATAGAGGCGATCATCAGCAGCAGGGACACATCATCCAGTCCCTCAGAGTGACGGAAACCGTCAAAGGCAACCTGCCATGAACCGAGCAGACGGATACCGCACTCAATGGTACGCCATGCACTGCCCGGACCGTTCCAGTTTTCCGGCACACCGGTCTGTGCAATCCAGGCAAGAAGCTGTTTGCGGAATGCATATGCATAGACCTCATTCTTCGTGGCAGTATAGGTGTTGGCAAGCGTTTTCCACCAGCTGTGACGGTTCAGCTGCCACAGCCACTCATGGTTGCGCGGACCCTCCAATGCGGTCGGATCAAACAGAAAATCGATATCGCCGTTTTCAAAGTGCCAATCGCGGTTGATCTCACGCATATACCCGTCCACGGCACGGTTGGCTGCATCCGGATAGGACGGGCCGGCTGCCGTAAGATACTCCACAGGTGCGGCAGGCTTTGTACGGTAGTAGTCCGCAAGAAGATGGACTGCGGCAGCGTAGTCGCCATCGGATACCGCGCGGCTGTAGTCGTCACTGATACGGGCGGGATCCATGACGTCGAACAGTTCATTGAGATGCGCGGCGTATTTTTCCGATGCAGCGGTATCCCTGATCACGTCAGCCGGCAAATGCGCTGCGAGAATGTCTGTCCATGATACAATTTTCATTTTTTATTCCTTTCTGTAAATTCTTAGTACACCGTGATCCAATTATATCATAAGCCTGCCCGTATTACAAGCGATTC